>NZ_JBQSYD010000038.1:0-27789 GCF_052378905.1 Halomonas sp. AOP22-C1-8
ATCACTGACCGTCTCAGCGTGATAGTGAGTAGCGATAAAGCCAGTACGTGAGACAGTAGGTGAGACAGTAGGTGAGACAGACATTAACAGGGTTTTTATGACAGATGTTGCGACTGCCGTGCGCCAATTACTCACCACGGCACCCGAAAAAACATTACCGATCACCTATCAGCAAGTGGCTGCGGCGTTGGGTCTGACACCTCCACGTACTATTCAGCGGGTGGCTCAGGCGCTAGAGCAGCTTATGCGCGATGATGCTGCTGCCCATCAGCCGTTTATCGCCGCGCTGGTGGTAAGCCGCCGGGGCGATAATATGCCCGCTGCTGGTTTTTTTGAGCTGGCCGTAGCGCTGGGGCGCTTCTCCGATGACACCACGCAACATGCCAAGGCGTATCGTCATGAATATCAGCAGGTATTGGCGTCGCGCTCAAACGCGTAACCTTACTTGGACGGCTTTCGTAACGGCTCCAGCAAGTCGCTTAACCCATTATGGTCAATTTCCTGCATTAGCTGCAGCAGTTGGCCAATCTCTCCCGATGGAAAACCTTCCCGCGCAAACCAGTTAAGGTAGGGCCCCGGCAAGTCGGCAATGAGCCAGCCCTGGTGTTTGCCAAACGGCATGGTGCGAGTTACCAGTTTTTCAAGGTCTTCAGGTCTCATGTCTTACTTTCCTTTGTGCGTGTCTATCGCATTGGTTTCCGAAAAGATCTAATTTTGCTAGACTTTAGTCGAAGTCAATACCCCCCTCGATGCCGGGCAATTATAGCTTCGGCAAGTTATTTCTGTATCGTCAGGATATGACATGCATAAACATTTACGTTTTTTACTCTGCACACCGCTTTTAGCGTTTGCAGCGATGCCCGTTGCGGCGGATGAGCCTGTTGATGTTGTATTAATTGGTGGCGGTATCATGAGCGCCACACTAGGTACCTATCTTCAAGAATTAGAACCCGACTGGGATATCCATCTTTACGAGCGCTTGGGCCAGGTCGCTGAAGAGAGTTCCAATGCCTGGAACAACGCAGGCAGCGGCCACTCTGCCTTCATGGAAATGAACTATACGCCGGGTGATGGCGACCACGTTGAAATTGAGCGTGCGGTTAACGTTACCGAGCAGTTTGAAATTTCCCGCCAGTTCTGGGCCCACCAGGTCGATCAGGGCATCCTGAGCGACCCGAAAGCCTTTATTAATTCGGTGCCGCATCATGCGTTGGTGTGGGGGGAAGACGATGTCGCTTTCCTGCGCGAACGCTACGCACGCATGACCGAAAACCCGCTTTATGAAGGCATGGAATACTCGGAAGATCGCCAGGAAATCGCTGAGTGGATGCCGTTAGTGATGGCTGGCCGTGATGAGAACACGCCGGTTGCCGCGACTCGTATGCAGATGGGTACGGAAGTTAACTACGGCGCGCAGACTCGCCAGATGGTCGAAGGCCTGGGCGATAGCGATAACTTCACGCTTTCGCTTAACAGTGAAGTGCGCGGTCTTGAGCGTAACGACGACGATACCTGGCACGTGACGATCAAAAACCTGGAAAGCGGTGATGAAACCACCATCGATTCCCGGTTTGTGTTCATTGGTGCGGGCGGTGCTGCGCTGCCGCTACTTCAGGAATCCGGTATTCCGGAAGCGGACGCTTACGCCGGCTTCCCGGTGGGTGGCCAGTTCCTTTACACCACCAACCCTGAGATTGTCGCCCAGCACCAGATCAAAGTGTATGGCAAAGCCGGTGAAGGTTCTCCGCCGATGTCGGTTCCGCACCTGGACTTCCGCAACCTGGATGGCGAGCCTGCGCTATTTTTTGGCCCATTTGCCACGTTCTCAAGCAAGTTCTTGAAAGAAGGCTCCTGGACCGACCTGTTTGGCTCCATAACATTTAACAATATCTGGCCGACAACCCAGGTGGGGTTGCATAACTTCAATCTGGTGAGCTACCTAGTGGGTCAGGTAATGATGTCCGATGACGACCGCTTTGAAGCGCTGCAGGACTTTTTCCCTGAAGCGAACAGCGATGACTGGAAGCTTTGGACCGCCGGTCAGCGGGTTCAAATCATCAAGAACGACCCTGAACATGGCGGCCTGCTGCAGTTTGGTACCGAAGTGGTAAGTGCTGAAGACGGCTCAATCGCTGCACTTCTGGGGGCTTCACCCGGTGCCTCAACCGCGCCGCCCATTATGCTGCATTTGCTGGAAAACGTGTTTGCTGAGCAAGTGCAAAGCGATGCGTGGCAGGAAAAGCTGACCGAAATCGTACCGTCTTACGGCCAGCGTCTTTCTGAAAATCCGGAGCTGCTGCGTGAAATGCGGGTATACACGGCAGAAGCGCTTAAGCTGAATGAGCCGATGAATGCTGCTGAAACAGATACAGACGTTCAAGCGGAAGTTGAAAACGCGCAGCCTGAATCAGAAGCCTCTGATGCCGGTGATGAGAGCAGCGCTGACGAAAACGCTGATGCACAAAGCGAAGAGCAGGACGCCGAAACAGAAGAAGTTGCTCTGTAAGGTTTTGCCTGCTTAAGCCCTGAATGCACTAGTGTGCCATGTCAGGTGTGGTCGATAACGCTAACCCCTTTTTAAGGGGCTAGCGTTTTTTTTTGGATTCAATAGTGGGGATTGGCAGCTTCACAAATCAGCTGGGCAAGCGCGCGGGCTGGGGCACTTAACTGGCTGCTTGCGCGATGAATCAATCCTACATCCCGATGAAACGTATGTTCACCCAGCGGGATGGCGCGCACCGCTGGTGGCCAGGGCTGCAGGGCGGCTACCTCTGGCACCAGGGCAATGCCCACGCCGTTGGCCACCAATTGGATAATGGTATCCAGCTCGTCCACCTCACACAGCTCATGCACATGACAGTGCTGGGCGCGTAAAAAGCGGTCGACTTGGCGGCCGCCAAACGAGGTGCGGTCGTAACGCACAAAAGGCTCGCGGCTGAGCAGCTTGCGCCAATCATCGCCTTCCGTTAAGGCCGGGACGATTAGGCGGTAAGGTTCATGGGCTAGTGGTGTCCAGCGTAAATCGCTGTGCAGTGAGAAAGGCGGGCGAATAATGGCCGCCATATCAAGCTCGCCTGCATCCACCTGATTGACCAGCGCCATGGAGAGCCCCGGCACCACGCGGCTCCGGCAGTCGGGATAGGCTCGGTGAAAACGGGCCAAGGCACTGGGCAGTAGCGAGCGCTGAATGGAGGCAATAGCGCCTATGTTCACCGGCGTGCTGGCAGGCGTATCGGTATTGGCTTCGCCAAGTGTCCGGTAAAGGGCGAGTAGGGTATACGCCTGTTGAAGAACGTCCTGGCCTTGCGCCGTTAATACCGCCGCACGCCCTTTTCGGGCAAACAGGGTAACGCCCAGCTGTGCTTCCAGCCGCTTCATCTGTGCGCTAACAGCCGCTTGCGTTAAGCCGATTTTCTGGCCTGCCGAGGCAAAGGTACCTTCTTGAGCGACGGCTGTTAGGGTTTTAAGCTCTCGTATCATTGATAAATAATATTTGTGAGTTGAAGAAAAAGATATTGATTTTATTTTTATAAAGCTCGGCCTAGGATGACCATCGCGGGTTGGCACTTCGTGTCACTCATTACATAACGAGAGCGAGCAGGAGACCACTATGAGCCTTTCCCCCTTTCATTTGGCCATCCCGGTTTACGATGTAGCGCTAGCCCGGGCTTTTTACAACGACGTTTTTGGTCTGGAAGAAGGGCGCTCCAGTGACAACTGGGTCGACTTCAACTTTTTTGGTCACCAGCTGGTAATTCACGGCCACCCTAAAACGCCCAGCCAAGAGAATGCCCATACCAACCCGGTAGATGGCCACAACGTACCGGTGCCGCATTTCGGCGTAATTTTAGAGTGGGATGAGTGGGAGGCACTTGCTGAGCGCTTGACGTCTCGCAACACCGTTTTTGTGATTGAGCCTTACGTACGCTTTAAAGGTGAAGTGGGCGAGCAAGCCACCATGTTCCTGCTCGACCCCTGTGGCAACGCGCTAGAGTTCAAGGCGTTCAAGGACAAGAGCCAAATCTTTGCAAAGTAAGTCTGCAAAGTAATTTCGCCAGTGAGCTAGCCAAGTAAGCGATAACTACCCCTGCAACATCTGCTCTTGGCGACGATGTTGCAGGGGAGATTCGCCAAAGTAGCGTTTATAGTCACGGCTGAATTGCGGCACGCTACGATAGCCGACCGCCAATGCCGCCTGGTTGACATTATGGCCCTGCTGCGACAGAAGCTGCTGGGCTTTTATCAACCGCAGCCGCTTTAGGTACTGGGCTGGCGAGGTGCGAGTAATCTGCTTGAAATAGTGATGGAACGTCGAAACGCTCATGCTGGCTCGCTGAGCCAGCTGTTCAACCGTAAACTCATCGGCGAAGTTTACGTGAAGCTTCGATAGCACCTGCACAATGCGTGAATAGTGCCCTTGGCCGTTCACCAGCGCCCTGAGTGCGGGCCCCTGTTCTCCTTTCAGCGCCTCGAAAACCACCTCGCGGATGCGCGACACCCCCATGACCGCACACTCTGTTTCGCATTTCAGCGTGTTTGTCAAGCGGGCAACGGCATGCTGCATACCTTCTGTCATGGCAACGGATGCCATGGGCTTGGGAGAAAGGGCGGGTGCGCTGGCATCGCCCATGGCCATGACCATCTCGCTTAACAAGGGCGGATCCAGCTTTACTGAAATACCCAGTAGTGGTGCTTCGGGTGAGCCATGAGTTTCACACTCAAACGGCAGCGGCAGGGTCTGTACCAGGTAGTGGCCGGGGTTGTAGTGAATTTCACGATCTCCCAGATAGCCCACTTTCCGGCCCAGAGCGATAACGGTCAAGCTGGGCTCGTACAGTAACGGAGTGCGAGCTTGATGGCGCCCCAAACACAGCAGCGAGACGCCCGGTAGATGCGTCTGGGTGATGCCGTCTGCCTGGGTTAGCGCTGCAATAGTGCGCGCCAAGGGCGGGTAGGTAGGAAGCAACGAGCTCATGAAGACCTTCCAGAAACGTGCAAAAATGGGTGGCTTCGGATAATAGTGCCATAATATCGGTTTATTTTTGTTATTTAATCACAGTTATTTGTAGGAATAGGCAAAAAATACGGAGCTTCGCTCATCGTTATTGCGGTTTAATCGGCGAATAATGGTCAGGCGTCCTCACGGTCACGAGGATCACCGATTTAAGGAGTTTTATCTGATGAGCCAAGCTAAATCCTACGCTGCCTTTGCGGCGGATAAACCGTTAGCGCCTTTTTCATTCGAACGTCGTCAACCGCGTGCCGATGATGTCGCCATAGAAATTCTTTACTGCGGTGTTTGCCATAGCGACCTGCACTTTGCTCAGAACGATTGGGGCATGAGCCAATACCCGGTCGTGCCGGGGCATGAAATTGTAGGCCGAGTCACCTCGGTAGGCAGTCAGGTGAGCCGTTTTAAAGCAGGTGATTTAGTGGGCGTTGGCTGCATGGTTGATTCTTGCCGCACCTGTAGTGCCTGTAACGATGGCGTTGAACAGTACTGCCTGGAAGGGTCCACCATGACCTACGGTAGTGAAGACCGCCAAGACGGCACGATTACCCAGGGTGGTTATTCCGATAGCATCGTGGTGAGCGAACATTTCGTGTTGAGCATGCCTGATGGCATCGACCTTGCCTCTGCAGCCCCTATTTTGTGCGCAGGTATCACTACCTATTCGCCGCTTAAGCACTTTGGTATCGGCAAAGGACATAAGCTGGGCGTTATCGGTATGGGCGGTTTGGGCCATATGGCTGTGAAACTGGCCAAAGCACTTGGCGTAGAAGTGACCGTCTTTACTCGTTCCGATGCCAAAGTAGAAGAAGCCAGGCGTAATGGCGCCGACCATGTGGTGGTTTCAAGCGACCCAGCACAGATGGAAGCCGTGGCTGAGAGCTTTGACTTCATGATGGATACCGTACCTGTTCAGCACGACCTAAATCCTTACCTAAAGGCGCTTAAATACGACGGTACGCATATTCTTGTTGGTTTGCTGGAGCCTATCGAGCCTCCTATTGAAGCCTTCAATCTGGTATTCAAGCGTCGTGTCGTGGCAGGTTCTTTAATTGGTGGCATTGCTGAAACACAAGAACTTTTAACGCTGTGTGCTGAGCAAAACATCACGTGTGATATCGAAATGTTGGATATCAATAATATCAACGAAGGGTTTGAGCGCATGGCGAAAGGCGATGTGCGTTATCGTTTCGTGATTGATATGGCAACCCTTAAAAATACCGCTGTTTAAAAAAAGCGTCGGTATTTGCCCATCTTGGCCTGAGCCATGGTGGGTTTTTTTATACCTTTTAGTTATACATAGGTCGATAGTGGCACATAAAGTATTTCAGCTTGGTTTACTCTTGCCGATAGTAATGAACAACCATAAACGGCAAGGGAATCAACTGGATGAGACATCTCTCTATTAAGTGGACTTTGACCGCAGCGCTCGCGTTGATGGTATTGATGATAGGACTGATAAGTGGATTGGGGTTTTATGCCAATCACACCAGCGGCCGAGCGCTTGAGGAGTTAGCCGATGTCAATGTTCGGTTAACTAATCTTGCCAACCGTACCCAAGTCAATGCACTCAGAGCACAAACGTTCCTGGACCGTTTTGCAAGCTTCAGTACGCAAGGCAATCCTGATAAAGGCCTGGAAAGCCGCCAGCTGGCGATTGAGGCCGTAGCAATGGCCCAAGCGAATTTTGATGAATTCAGTGCGTTGTCGGTGCCAGAAGAGAGTGAGCTTGCCGACTACCGTGAGGCTGTTGTTTTAAGCTACGAGGCATTTGTTACCGACGGCATTGTACCCCTGCTGGAGGCTCCGCCGTTCCAAGTGCAGCGTCACCAGGAGGCATTAGGCGAGAGTGGTGTACGGATGGATGAGGCCATGAACGGTTTTATCGCTTACACCGAAGCGCGGGGGCAGCGCGTGATCGAGCAGGTGGGGAATTTGACCCAAACGGTCGGCGTGATTGCATTAGCGCTGCTCATTCTTTCGTTAGTGGCCGCCACTATTATCCGTATGGCCATGATGCACAGCGTCGTGCGCCCACTTAACCAGGCAATAGCGCATTTTGCCACCATTGCCGAAGGAGACTTGACCGACCGCATTGAAGCGCGAGGGCATAACGAGGTGGGCCAATTGTTCAGCGCCCTGGCGGGCATGCAGGCCAAGCTGAAAGCACTGGTGCACTCTCTACGCAGTAGTAGCGAGAGCGTTTTTAATGGCGCGGGCGATATCTCATCGGGAAGTCAGGACCTCTCTTCGCGCACAGAGCAGCAGGCATCTGCGCTGCAACAAACCGCTTCCAGCATGGAGCAAATGTCAGCGACCGTGAGCAAAAACGCAGAAACCGCTCACACTGCAGACCAGCTGTCGATCGCTGCTTCTCAATCAGCGGAAGCTAGCGGCGAAGAAGTGCAGCGCACGGTACAGTTGATGCGTGACATTGCATCCAGCGCAAGCCGCGTTAACGACATTATCGGGGTTATTGACTCGATTGCTTTTCAAACCAATATCCTCGCCCTTAATGCATCGGTTGAAGCTGCTAGAGCCGGGGAACAGGGGCGTGGGTTTGCGGTTGTTGCCAGTGAGGTTCGCTCATTGGCTACGCGCAGTGCCGCCTCCGCCAAAGAAATTCGTGACCTGATTGGGCAAACAACATCACAAATTAACGGCGGCGCGGAACAGGCTGAACGCAGTGGGCATACGATTCAACAAACGGTGCAGGCGATTGGGCAAGTAACCACGTTGATGAGCGAGATATCCACGGCAAGTCGTGAGCAGAATGGGGGCATTGAACAGATTAATGCCGCACTCACTGAAATGGATTCGGTCACGCAGCAAAATGCTGCTCTGGTGCAACAAACCAGTAGTGCAGCCAGCGCGCTTGAAGACCAGGCGCAGCAGTTAGCCACGTTGATAGCGACGTTTCGGCTAGATGAGCAGGCGCCTGCCACCTCATCAAACCAACTGCCTGCGAAAAAAGCCGTCATAAAAGAGAGCGTTGGCAAAGAGAGCATTGGTAGAGAGAGTATTGCTAAAGAGAGGGCAACTGAGGAGTGGGACGCGTTTTAACCGTTTTAACTACTCTAGCTGTTTTAAGAACGGGGGCTGGAGCCTGCCGGGGCTACAAAGCATGTTGCTCTGGCAGGTGGCCTGTAACAGGTTATACGTGGGCTGAGACGCGTAAGCGGACATAATCTGCTGTCCAGTTTCCTTGGCCATCTTTTAAGCTATGACCAAGAAGAATCATGGTGTTATCCATAATTGAGTCTCGAAGATCATCTTCTAATCCATGTAAAAACGGATTGGCGAAGGTTTCAAGCCAGCCTGCCATCCCCGCCGGTAACGCGGTAGGGCGCGGAAGCAGCTCAATTGAATCTATCTGAAAACCAACCGTTTGCAGCAGGTGTGCGTACTCTTCTGTGGTCGGAAAATACCACGGGTGCCGACCGCGAGCGCTAATACCCCGAAACTGAAGCGAAGCAATGAGCGCGGTACAAATAGCCGCGACATTACCGTGCCCGCCAAACTCAGCCACGAACCGCCCACCCGGTTTTAAAGCCCGCTTAACACCAGAAAGAACAGCCTGAGGATCCAGCATCCAATGAAGTGAGGCGTTACTGAAAACGGCATCAAATTCGTGGTCAAACGGAAGCTCATGGGCATCAACAACACGAGCGGTAACGCCGCGTTGGCGTGCGGCTGTGACCATTTCCTCTGATGAGTCAATGCCTAATACATCAGCACCAAGATGCATTAAACGTTCGGTTAATGCGCCGTCGCCGCAGCCCAGATCCAAAATGCGCTGGCCTGGTTGTGGCGAGAGCAGCTTTACGACGTCACTGCCTAATTTGGGAACAAAATGGGCATTTTCCGCATATTGTCCGGCATTCCACTCTTGACCAGAGGCATCAGATTTAATGTTATTCATGGCAGCTTCCTGGCATCGTTATGTTTCATCAGGGGATTATCAAAGAGTATAGCCTGAAGCGCTACAACATCCTTGTATGTAAGGAAAATTTCTTAACGCTAAGCGATTCCATTAGTGGAATATTCGTGACCTGCCGATAGCTGCTACCTTGATAGATAAACCAGCGAGTAGGGAATTCAATAATGGCAGGCGGATGGGCAAAAGAGGGTGCCGAACAAGAGCAAATCGAAAGAACACTGGATGATGCTGTCGAGCTTGCCCGCAGTCGGCTGCCGCAGGGCAAAAGCCGTAAGTATTGTGAGGAGTGCGATGAGATGATTCCTGAGGCGCGCCGCCTTGCAGTCCCCGGGGTTCGCTTGTGCGTTGTTTGCCAGAACGAGCACGACAAGAAACAGTCGAACACTAGCAGCTATAATCGCCGAGGTAGTAAAGACAGCCAGCTTCGCTAAGCAAGCCCATGTTTGCGCTTATTGGATAAAAGCGTTTAGCAGTAGGCTATTAGCGTGCGGCTGTGCGATTCTAGTGTTGATAAGCGATACTGATTTATAAAGGCGAGGTACCATGAACGACGTTATTAAACTCTTGAAATCCCACCGTTCAGTTCGAAAATTCAAGGATCAGCCGATTGCACGTGAGCTGCTGATCGAACTTATCCAGGCGGGTCAAGGCGCGGCAACGTCCAGTCATGTTCAAGCCTATACGGTTATTCATGTTACAAATCCGGCTAATCGCGAGCAGATTGCTGAGTTAGCGGGTGGACAGCCTTATATTGCCAGCTGTGCGGACTTTCTGGTCTTCTGTGCTGATATGAAGCGCCCAACCGAGGCATCTGAGCGGGCGGGTTCCAACGTTGTTCGAGGGATGACAGAACAGCTGTTGGTAGCCACGGTAGACACTGCTTTAATGGCGCAGAATGTTGCGACAGCTGCTGAATCAGAAGGGCTGGGCATCTGTTATATTGGCGGTATTCGCAATAACCCCCAAGCGGTTAGCGATCTATTAAAGCTGCCTGAGCATGTTTACCCTGTATTTGGTATGTGCCTTGGCTATCCGTCTCATGAGCCGGAGGTAAAGCCCCGCCTGCCGGTTGAAGCGATCTTAAAAGAAGACTACTACAGCGACGACAGTGCGCAGGTGCAAGCGTTTGATGACACCATGCAGGCGTATTATCAGTCGCGTAGCAGTGGTAATAAAGACACCGATTGGTCACAAAACCTGAAGCCGCTGTTTGATAACAAACTACGACCCCATATGCGCGACTTCTTGATTCAGCGTGGCTTTGAAATGAAGTAGCCCAAACGGCACCTTGCTTATGACCGCCATCGCTCCTCTTCCTGATGCTTCATGAGTGATCGAATTCACTGCTGCCAGCAGGTGGCAGTGATAATCTGGAAGCCGCCGTTTTTGAGGAAGCACTATGTGTAAGTTACGAACAGGGTATAAGCGACAAACGGGCTTTGGCCTATTAATGGTGGTGACGATGTCGGCTGCAGGATGCAGCGGTTCCGAAGATGAACCGCCGAGTAATGTATCTGAACAGACAGCTACCAGAACGCAACCGGCTGACGCTTCTGTAGCGGAAGAGCCTGCGACCATCGTACCCTTGGAAGTCGCTATTTCGACATCGGTTGCCTTGCGCCCTGATCGGCGCCTGATGGTGGAGGGAGAAACCAATCTACCTGATCAGGCGCAGGTGCAGGTTATTGTCGAGCGCGAAGTGAGTCGTGTGCGCTGGAGGGCACGTGCGCGGGTTAGTGACGGAGGTTTTATTGCCGGTCCATTTGGTTCAGGAAGCGGTTTGCCGGATGGTGGCTATATCGTACAGGTGCAGCTTTCCGAAGCCAGTGTGCAGCCTCAAACCGTACAAGCCGTGATCGGTAATCGCGGGGAGAATTTGGCGGGAGAGCTGGTTAGCCAATCCCGCCATGGGTTGGGTCAAGTGGCCACCTACTCACGCCGTTTCTTGGTGGGGGAGGAGCCAAGACGAACACGTGACCAGGTGGAAGTGCATTAACATTTACGGGGATGTAGATGCTTTAGACAGAACGCCAATGGGCTAACAGTACCGCATGTATTTCTACGTCAGAAGGCGCTTTTGCAAAGTGCTCAAGTACAAAACGCTCATCGCGACTGACAAGATAATGCCCGGCTTTATGAAATACGTGCGTTGGGCCTAGCAGCAGTAAATCATTGGCTGCGACGGGTGAAAAGTCAGTGCCTGAATCTGGCGTTGCCATAACACAGGGTGCTTTCCAGTCGATATTTAACGCTAAATGGTGTGGAACGGTAATTGTCGTTGCTTGCACCTGTTCCCAGGGGAGGGGGCCAGTGTGTTTCAACGTCAACAGTTGAGGGGCGGTGTCGCCTTCCAGCAAGGTAGCAAGTGAACAATCCAACGCCTCGGCTAGAGCGACCAAACGCTCGTGACCAATTTGTTTAATTGCACCTGATTCCCAGTAGGAAATAGTAACATCCGACACGCCAACGTTACGTGCTAGGGCAGCTTTGTTGAGCTTGGCCCTAAGACGCAATTGCTTAATACGTGAGCCTAGCGATTCCATTTCGATTTCCTATAATTGAGCTGTGTAAGCTCGTTAAGTTTACTTCAACCACAGTTGCAGCGATGTGAGCACGCTTAGTGCGTTTAAGCACTTTTTATAAGCATGATCGCCGATCATCGACGCCGCGCCATACTAAGCGATTGTTCAGTGTCGCGCATCTTGTAATCTTATAACCGTATTACTTTTTGTAAGACGCTTTAATATGAAAGTCGTTCCATCTACAGCGCTGTTGGTTATGCGTAGGGTAGGTATAATATCGCTACGCTTTCTCGCTATAAGGATGTCTTGATGACCGTTCGTACTCGCATTGCACCTTCCCCGACGGGGGATCCCCACGTTGGCACGGCGTATATTGCGCTGTTCAATTTATGCTTTGCGCGTCAGCATGGCGGGCAGTTTATTTTGCGCATTGAAGATACGGACCGCGTACGCTCAACGCCTGAGTCAGAGCAGATGATTCTGGACTCCTTGCGCTGGCTTGGGTTGGAGTGGGATGAGGGGCCTGACGTTGGCGGCCCACACGGTCCGTACCGCCAAAGCGAACGTGGCGATATTTATGCGCAGCATGCTCAACAGTTGCTGGACGCTGGCCATGCGTTTAAATGCTACCGCACTGCAGAAGAGCTGGATGAGCTGCGTGAGTCGCGTAAGGCAGCAGGCTTGCATCTGGCTCTCAAGCCGGGTGACTTGGCTTTGGATGACGCAGAAGCTGCACGCCGGCAGCAGGAAGGCTGGCCTTATGTCGTGCGTATGAACGTGCCCAGCGAAGGTGTCTGTGTAGTAAACGATATGCTGCGCGGTACGATTGAAGTGGAGTGGGCACAAGTTGACGCGCAGATACTGCTCAAGTCGGACGGCATGCCTACTTACCATTTGGCGAATGTGGTAGATGACCATTTAATGGAAATCACGCATGTGCTGCGTGGCGAAGAATGGATTAACTCTGCACCCAAACACCAACTGTTATATGAATACTTTGGTTGGGAAATGCCTGAGCTATGCCATATGCCGCTTTTGCGTAATCCCGACAAATCCAAGCTGTCCAAACGTAAAAATCCCACGTCGATTAATTTCTATCGTCGGATGGGCTTTTTACCTCAAGCGGTTACCAATTACCTTGGCCGTATGGGCTGGTCCATGCCGGATGAGCGCGAGAAATTTAGCTTACCCGATATGATGGCCGAGTTTGATATTCAGCGTGTATCGCTGGGCGGCCCGGTGTTTGATCTTGAGAAGCTTACCTGGCTCAACGGCGTTTATATCCGCGAGGACCTGGATGATGATGCGCTGCTTACTGCGCTGCGCGAATGGGCGTTTAATGATGCCTATGTAAGGCAAATTTTGCCCCAGGTACGTCCACGCGTAGAAACACTTTCACAAATCATGCCGCTAGCCGGGCACTTCTTCTCAGGCTTACCTACGCTTACAGAAGATGACTTCGCCAGTATTAAGCTGGAGAAAGACGAGTTAGTGAAATTGCTGCAGTTCCTGGTCTGGCGCTTTGAGGTGCTACCTGCCTGGGATAAAGAAGCGCTGCTGGCCGAAGTAAAGAGCTTGTCAGCGTACTTCGAGCTTAAAATGAAAGCATTCTTGGCGCCGATTTTTATTGCGATTACAGGCAGTAGCTCAAGCACGTCTGTTATGGATGCCATGGCGATTCTGGGTTCCGATATCACTCGTGCGCGTCTGCGCAACGCTATTGATGTGCTGGGTGGCGTTTCCAAGAAACAAGCGAAACGTTTTGAAAAAGAGTACCGCGATCTGTAAGTCGTTCAGCTAATGGCTGCAGGAAACGCCATTCTCCATTGACGTTAGGCGTCTGGCGTTTTTCTGGGGTATTAATGCCCTTGACGAAGACGAGCGTAATCAGTATTATACGCTCCGTCTTCAGGACATGTGGGGCCTTAGCTCAGCTGGGAGAGCGCAACACTGGCAGTGTTGAGGTCAGCGGTTCGATCCCGCTAGGCTCCACCATTTAGTTTGTTTGTCGTAACGTCCCATTCGTCTAGTGGTCCAGGACACCGCCCTTTCACGGCGGTAACAGGGGTTCGAACCCCCTATGGGACGCCATATCTTTTATGCTCTTCTATCCCCATATTGATGTAGTAATGAACTCCTTCATTTGCTGCGTTTTTTCCTGCCTGTTATCTAGCTGAGCCGCTAAATCCTCACTTTATTTGTGGTATTTTCGCTTGACTTGTCCACTTTTGGTGGTCCTTGCTAAAGGTTGTGCACAACCCCATGCTGCACCCGCGAAAAATATTCGAATTAACTTATCTTGTTTAAAAACAAGGACTTACACGCGGTCAAAAAATGACCAATTTAAGGGGAGGTCACTGTTCATGGCGATTCAGGGGCATTTGTGAGAGGTTATGAACAAGGTTATCCACAGATAGTGTGGAAAACATTTTTCCAGCCTGGCTCTTAAAAAAGTCAAGCGCTATTACGGCCTTTTGCTCGCTTTTTGGCTGGCGTTTTCGTCTATTGATGAGGTGAAGCGTGCGCGTTTGGAGAGGCGTTATTGGGTGTCGTGCTAATGAGGTCAGAATACGCGTCTAGCGCACGTATTCGAACATGTTTAGAGGGATGGGCTTGCGGGAGTTATTAGGCTTGGAGAGCGGTCATATACAAGCAGAGACGCTTAAACAAGGAAGGCCACCCGTGGGTGGCCTTCTTGAAGATTAAACCATCGAAAATTATTTCGACGGGTAATCGCGTTGGTCATGGCCAGTGTAAAGCTGACGCGGACGACCAATTTTATAGCTTTCGCTCAACATTTCGTTCCAGTGGGAGATCCAGCCAATCGTGCGTGATACGGCAAAGATTACCGTGAACATATTGGTGGGGATGCCCATCGCTTTCAAAATGATGCCAGAGTAGAAGTCGACGTTCGGGTAAAGCTTGCGCTCGATGAAGTATTCGTCTTCCAGCGCAATTTGCTCTAGGCGTTTGGCAATTTTAAGCTGCGGGTCGTTCGCCATGCCCAGCTCGGCGAGTACTTCGTCGCAGGTCTCTTTCATTACCTTGGCGCGGGGATCAAAGTTGCGATACACGCGGTGACCAAAGCCCATTAGCTTGAACGGGTCTTCCTTGTCTTTTGCCTTATCAATGAAGCGTTGGATGTTCTCTTCAGAGTCGTCGCCAATCTCATCAAGCATCGCCAGTACGGCTTCGTTCGCACCGCCGTGTGCCGGGCCCCATAGTGCCGCAATGCCAGCGCTAATGCAGGCAAAGGGGTTGGCGCCGGTCGAGCCTGCCAAGCGTACGGTAGAGGTGGAAGCATTCTGCTCATGGTCGGCATGTAGCATGAAAATGCGATCCATCGCTTTCGCGTAAACCGGGTTGATCTTGTACTCTTCGCACGGGTTGCTGAACATCATGTAGAGGAAATTCTCTGCATAACTCAGGTCGTTGCGCGGGTAATTAAACGGCTGACCAACATTATACTTGTGCGACATGGCCGCCAGAGTAGGCATTTTGGCGATCAGGCGAATAGCACTAATAGTGCGGTCTTCTTCTTTAGTGATATCCATGTGGTCATGGTAGAACGCCGCAAGGCCGCCTACGACGCCGCACATAATTGACATGGGGTGCGCGTCGCGGCGAAACCCTTTAAAGAAGTTGTTGATTTGGTCGTGCACCATCGTGTGATTGCGAATGCGTGCAGCGAAGTCCGTGTACTGCTCGTCGTTGGGCAGTTCACCAAAAAGCAGGGTATAGCTCAGTTCAACAAAGTTGGACTCTTTAGCCAGTTGGTCAATAGGGTAGCCGCGATGCAGCAGTACGCCTTTGCCGCCGTCAATATAGGTGATGGCAGATTGGCAAGAAGAGGTGGCCATAAAGCCAGGGTCGTAGGTGAACAGGCCTTCCGCACCTAAGCCACGGACATCAATAACGTCTGGGCCAAGGGTGCCGGAGTACATGGGTAGTTCGATCGTTTTATCAAGACCGTCTACCGTCAATGTTGCTTTCCTGTCAGCCATGTTGGCCTCCTTTCGGATTCGGGTTGGGACGTAAAGTCATTGTTTCGCATGCCGCGCCGGCGAAAAGGTTTGCCCACTATAAGAGCGCGCGACATTTTGTCAATTATGCAAAGCGCTAGGCATGGGTGGCGCGTGTATGGTTATGCAAAATTATTATCTTAGACAATTTTTGTATATGGCAAATGATAGCTATAGTAACCAGGTGTCAGAGATTTGACGAATCCTTAACAGGCTTATCAAATTATCGTGACTCTGTCACTATATCGATGCTGCATTGCAAAATCGACTCGGGCGGGCTGCTTTTTTTTGCAACATAATTGAGTTAGGTCCGAGTTCGGTTTGTCAGCAGGGGCGAAGGTTCTTATAATCCACGGCGCGCGACCGGCAGGTAGGTGGTCGTGCCCGACTTGGCAAACGGCCGAGCCCCTTCCAGCAACCACTGCCCGCTCGGGCTATGCCCGACCTGTCGCAGAGCGGGCCAAGAGAGTGTGTATAAGCCGTGAATAGCAAACGACCCGTAAATTTAGATCTAACAACGATACACTTCCCACTTCCGGCACTGACGTCGATTGCCCACCGTATTACGGGGGTTATTCTGTTCGTTGGCCTGGTGTTCGCTTTTTGGGCGTTGGGTAAGTCACTTTCATCTCCAGCAGGCTTTGATGCCGTTAGCAACGCACTTGCCAATAATTTATTGGCCAAGTTCATTGCTTGGGGACTGCTTTCTGCGCTGGCGTTCCATTTTGTAGCAGGGATTAAACACCTGTTAATGGATGCCGATATTGGTGTGACACTAGAAGGTGGTGTGCAAAAAGCACAGATCACCGTTGTGGTGAGTGCCGTTCTAATTATTCTGGCAGGAGTTTGGGTATGGTAACCAACGTCACAAGTTTTGGCCGAAGCGGACTGTCTGATTGGCTGATGCAGCGTGTGTCTGCGGTGGTGCTGGCCGTTTACACGGTCTTTATGGTGGCCTATCTGTTGTTTAATCCAGACCTTGACTACTACACCTGGAGCGGCCTGTTTAACCAAACGTGGATGCGGATCTTCTCATTGCTGGCTTTTATATCCATTGCAGCACATGCCTGGATTGGCTTGTGGACCGTAACCACTGATTACCTTAAGTCCACTGGCCTGCGCGTAGGTGCCCAGACGCTGATTATTCTGGCTATCTTCGTGTACCTGGTTTGGGGCATTCAAATTCTGTGGGGAGCTTGATAAATGTCTAACCTTCGTAGCCTGACGTTTGACGCCATTATTATCGGTGGCGGTGGCGCTGGCCTGCGCGCTGCTTTAGAACTGGCGAAGTCCGGTAAACAAACAGCCGTCCTTTCCAAAGTCTTCCCGACACGCTCTCACACTGTCTCTGCCCAGGGCGGTATTACCTGCGCTATCGCGTCTTCTGATCCCAATGACGATTGGCGCTGGCACATGTACGACACTGTTAAAGGCGGCGACTATATCGCTGACCAGGACGCGTCGGAGTATATGTGCTCTGAAGGCCCGAAAGCTGTATTTGAACTTGAGCACATGGGCCTGCCGTTTTCGCGCTTTGATAACGGCCGCATCTATCAGCGTCCGTTCGGTGGCCAGTCCAAGAATTTCGGTGAAGGCGGCCAGGCGGCGCGTACTTGCGCGGCGGCAGACCGTACCGGTCACGCACTGCTGCACACGCTTTACCAGAACAACCTTAAGAACAATACAACGTTCTTGAATGAGTGGTACGCGGTTGATCTGGTGAAGAATGGCAACGGTGACGTGGTGGGTTGTATCGCCATGTGCATTGAAACTGGCGAAGTTGTTCACGTTAAATCCAAAGCCACTGTATTGGCGACTGGCGGTGCTGGCCGAATTTACGCATCTACCACCAATGCCCTGATCAATACGGGTGACGGTATCGGTATGGCGTTGCGTGCGGGCTTCCCGATGCAGGATATGGAAATGTGGCAGTTCCACCCGACCGGTATTTACGGTGCGGGCACGCTGGTAACCGAAGGGTGCCGCGGGGAAGGTGGCTACCTGATCAATAAAGACGGCGAGCGCTTTATGGAGCGTTACGCGCCCAACGCGAAAGACCTGGCGGGTCGTGACGTTGTTGCGCGTTCCATGGTCATGGAAATTCTGGAAGGCCGCGGTTGTGGCGAGAAGGGCGACCACGTCTTCCTGAAGCTTGATCACTTGGGTGAAGAGGTGCTGAGCAAGCGTCTGCCTGGTATCGTTGAGCTTTCAAAGACTTTTGCTCATGTCGATCCAGCGAAAGACCCGATCCCGGTCGTGCCGACCTGCCACTATATGATGGGCGGTATTCCGACCAACATTCATGGTCAGGCGATTCTGCAGGACGAAAGCGGCAACGACCAGATCATCAACGGTCTGTTCGCCTGTGGTGAAGCAGCGTGCGTATCTGTTCACGGTGCTAACCGTCTGGGCGGAAACTCTTTGCTGGACCTGGTGGTGTTTGGCCGTGCCGCCGGTATGTTTATTGAAGGCGCGCTGAACGAAGGTATTGAGTACCTGGATGCCTCCGAGTCTGATATTGAATCAGCGATGAAGCGTATTACTCGTTGGAACGAGTCGGAAGGCGGTGAGAGCATTCCTGCGCTGAAAGCAGAGCTTCAGGACATCATGCAGAACTCTTTCGGTGTATTCCGTGAAGAGAAAAACATGCTGGAAGGCGTTGAGAAGCTTGCCAACCTGCGCAGCCGTATTGCCAATGCTCACCTGCCTGATAAGTCCAATGCTTTCAACACGGCCCGTGTAGAAGCGCTGGAACTTGATAACCTGATGGAAGTGGCCGAAGCGACGGCAATTGCTGCCCTTGAGCGTAAAGAGAGCCGCGGTGCCCATTCACGTTACGATTACCCAGACCGTGACGACGTCAACTGGCTGAAACACTCGCTCTACTTCCCGCTCACCAAAGAGCTGAAGCAGCGCGACGTCAACTTCAAGCCGAAAACTGTTGATACGTTCGAACCCAAGGTTCGTACCTACTAAACTCCGCATTGACGAGAGGGAGTTATAATGTCCAATCTTCAGGTATCCGTATACCGTTACAATCCGGAAACCGACTCCGCGCCCTATATGCAGGAGTTCCAGGTTGATACCAAAGGGCGCGATGTCATGGTGCTGGATGTTCTTCATATGATGAAAGAACAGGACAGCGGTCTGGCATTCCGTCGTAGCTGCCGCGAAGGCGTTTGCGGCTCTGATGGTATGAACATGAACGGCAAAAACGGCTTGGCGTGTATTACACCGCTGTCAGATGTTGTGAAAAACAACAAGCTGATCCTGCGCCCGCTGCCTGGTCTGCCGGTTATCCGCGATATGGTTGTGGATATGGGGATTTTCTATAAGCAGTACGAGCGTATTCAGCCGTACCTGCAAAATGAAACGCCAGCGCCCGCCATTGAGCGCCTGCAGTCGCCCGAAGACCGTGAAAAGTTGGATGGCCTGTACGAGTGTATCTTGTGTGCTTGCTGCTCTACGTCTTGCCCGTCGTTCTGGTGGAACCCGGACAAGTTCGTAGGACCTGCTGGCTTGCTGCAGTCTTACCGTTTCCTGGCGGATTCGCGCGATACCGCAACCCGCGAGCGTTTGACCAGCCTGGAAGATCCGTTCTCGGTGTTCCGCTGCCGCGGCATCATGAACTGCGTAGCGGTTTGCCCGAAAGGCTTAAATCCGACGCGGGCCATCGGTAAAATTCGCGAAATGCTGCTCGCAGATGCAACATAAACGTCTTGTGAGTCAATAAAAAGCGATTGCCACGCAACAAGTCTCGTTTTACTACTTAAATCGTGGCGCTTCGCTTGTTATCATAGGGCTTGTCATAAGGTGCGGCGCGTCGCCGCACTTTATGAGCAGTCAAGTTTAAAAGCCGGTGCTGCGAGTACCGGCTTTTGAGCATGAACTGAGTAAGAATAGCAGTTAAGAAATAGCAATTATGTAGGGCTTCCGGCCGTTGGTCGGTGCCGCCGGTACATGTTCCGCCCCGCCGGCAGGGCAATAGCGATGTCGTTGTTTTTTGCAGCGATGCCGATACCACCCCATCAGTGTAGGGTGACCGAGAGATGCAACAAGGCATAATGGAGTTAATGTGGCGTTCCTCTCACGTTAGTGGTGGCAATGTCCACTACGTGGAAGCGCTTTACGAGCAGTACCTCGCCGATCCAGATGCTGTTTCTGACGAATGGCGTAGCTATTTTGACCAGCTACCGAGTTCCGAGGGCAGTGCCTCCCACGATGTTCCACTAAGCCCGACTCGTGATCAATTCTACCAGCTAGGTCGTGAAAGCCGCCCGGGCCGGGTAGTTGCCGCTGCCGATAGCGGTGAGAACAAAAAGCAGGTGAAAGTCCTGCAGTTGATCAATGCGTATCGCTTCCGTGGTCATCAAAA
Source organism: Halomonas sp. AOP22-C1-8 (assembly GCF_052378905.1). Classification (NCBI taxonomy): domain Bacteria; kingdom Pseudomonadati; phylum Pseudomonadota; class Gammaproteobacteria; order Oceanospirillales; family Halomonadaceae; genus Halomonas; species Halomonas sp. AOP22-C1-8. The sequence continues at coordinate 19,871 of NZ_JBQSYD010000038.1, forward strand.
GGCTGATATCGATCCGCTTGGGCTGCGTAATCCTACCCCCGTCCCTGACCTCGATTTATCATTCCATCAGCTGACGAAGGCTGATCTTGATACCGAGTTCCAGACCGGTTCGTTTTTCCTGGGTATTGATAAGGCACCACTGCGTGAGATCGTGGACGCGCTGGAGAAGACGTACTGTCGCTCCATCGGCTGTGAGTTCATGCATATCGTGGACACAGAAGAGAAACGCTGGCTACAACGGCGCTTCGAATCAGTGCGCAGTGCTCCCAAGTTTAGTGACGATGTTCGCAAGCATGTGCTCGAGCGTCTGACGGCTGCTGAAGGTTTGGAAACTTACTTGGCATCCAAATATCCAGGTACCAAACGCTTTGGTCTTGAAGGTGGTGAAGTCTTTGTACCCATGATGGACGAGCTTATCCAGCGTGCTGGCGGTTATGGTACGAAGGAAGTCGTTATCGGTATGGCGCACCGTGGTCGCCTCAACCTGTTGGTCAATATTCTGGGCAAAAACCCGGCTGACTTGATTGATGAGTTTGATGGTAAGAAGGTGATTGAGCGTGGTTCTGGCGATGTGAAGTATCACCAGGGCTTTAGCTCCAACGTCATGTCACCGGGCGGCGAAGTCCACCTGGCCATGTCGTTCAACCCCTCGCACCTGGAAATTGTCGCACCGGTTGTTGAAGGTTCCGTACGCGCGCGCCAAGACCGCCGCAAGGATCCTGCTGGCGACAAGGTGTTACCCATCAATATTCATGGTGATGCTGCCTTCGCGGGTCAGGGCGTGGTCATGGAGACATTCCAGATGTCTCAGACCCGGGCCTATAAGACCGGCGGCACGATTCACATCGTCATCAATAACCAGGTGGGCTTTACGACGTCCAACCCCATGGATGCTCGTTCGACCGAGTACTGTACTGACATTGCCAAGATGGTCCAGGCGCCCATCTTCCATGTGAATGGTGATGATCCTGACGCCGTTATCCATGCGACCCAAGTGGCGCTGGATTACCGTCAACAGTTCAAAAAAGACGTCGTTATTGATCTGGTCTGCTACCGTCGCCGTGGGCATAACGAAGCCGATGAGCCGTCCGGTACGCAGCCTTTGATGTACGCCAAAATCAAGGATCATGCGTCGACGCGTACGGTTTACGTTAAGCGCTTGGTTGACCAGGGCGTTTTATCTGAAGATGACGCCAAAGCGATGATGGAAACGTATCGCGATGACCTGGTCGCGGGTAACCACGTTGCCAATGCACTGGTTCAGGAACCCAATCAATCCCTGTTTGTGGATTGGGCGCCGTACCTGGGGCATGAGTGGACGGGCGATGCGGACACGTCTTTTGACATGAAGCGTCTTCAGCAGCTGGCTGCGAAAATGTGCGAGATTCCGGATGGGGTCGAAGTGCAGCGCCAGGTAGCCAAGATTTACGAAGACCGCCGCAAGATGCAGGCCGGTGGCATGGCCATGAACTGGGGCTTTGCTGAAACGCTGGCCTACGCCACGTTACTTGACCAAGGGCACCCGATCCGGATTACCGGTCAGGATGTGGGTCGCGGTACGTTCTCGCACCGTCACGCTGTGGTTCATAACCAGAAAAATGGCTCTACCTACGTGCCGCTGCAAAACATGGCCGATGGTCAGCCGGTTTTCACCATTCACGACTCCTTCCTGTCGGAAGAAGCTGTGTTGGCGTTTGAGTACGGTTACTCCACCACTGCGCCGAATGACCTGGTTATCTGGGAAGCCCAGTTTGGTGACTTCTTCAACGGTGCACAGGTGGTCGTTGATCAGTTCATCTCTTCTGGTGAGAGCAAGTGGGGCCGTTTATGTGGCCTAACGATGCTGCTACCCCATGGCTATGAAGGCCAGGGCCCAGAGCACTCGTCTGCGCGACTGGAACGTTTCCTGCAAATGTGTGCTGAGCACAACATGCAGGTCTGTGTGCCGACGACACCTGCGCAGATTTATCACTTGCTGCGTCGTCAGGTGATTCGTCCGCTGCGCAAGCCGCTGATTGTTATGTCGCCCAAGTCGTTGCTGCGTCACAAGGAAGCGGTATCGAGCCTTGAAGATCTTGCTCACGGCAAATTCCAAATGGTATTGCCGGATCAAGCGGATCTGGCCGCTGAAAACGTAACGCGTACGATTCTGTGTTCAGGCAAGGTCTACTATGACTTGGCCGCCTGGCGTGCAGAAAACGAGCGTAACGATACGGCGATCATTCGTCTTGAGCAGCTGTATCCCTTCCCGAAAGAAGAACTTCTGGAAGTGCTCCAGGCGTATGGCAATGTGGAAGATATTGTCTGGTGTCAGGAAGAGCCGTTGAACCAGGGCGCTTGGTACTCCAGTCAGCACCACATGCGTACAGTGGCCGATATGCTTAAAGATGGCCTCGGACGCGAGTTGAAATTTGCAGGACGTCCTGCCTCTGCCGCGCCGGCAGCGGGCTATATGTCCGTCCATACTGAACAGCAGCGCCAGCTGGTGGAAGACGCTTTCAATCTGTAAAGCGCCCACCGGATTTAGAGAACACCATAAGGGAAACGACATGGCTACCGAGATCAAAGCGCCAACCTTTCCGGAATCCGTTGCCGAAGGTACTGTGGCTACGTGGCATAAAAAGCCGGGTGACAGCGTCGAGCGTGACGAACTGATTGTTGAAATCGAAACCGACAAAGTGGTGCTGGAAGTGGTGGCACCTGAAGCGGGCACCCTGACTGACGTAATGGCCGAAGAGGGCGAAAGCGTCGCGTCTGAGCAGGTGCTTGGCAAAATCGGTGAAGGCAGCGCCTCAGGCGACAGCAGTAAAAAAGAAGAGCCATCTTCTGATGAGCCGAAAGCCGAGAAAGCTGATCAGCAAGACGAAAAGAAAGAAGAGAAAACAGAAGAGAAGAAAGCCAGCGGCGGCAAGCAGCATGATGTAAAAGCGCCGAGCTTCCCTGAGTCTATCCAGGAAGGCACCGTGGCGACTTGGCACAAAAAGGTCGGTGAAGCGGTTAAGCGCGATGAAGTACTGGCTGATATCGAAACCGATAAAGTCGTACTGGAAGTGGTTGCGCCTGCTGACGGTGCGCTGGCAGAAATTAAAGCCGAAGAGGGCAGCCAGGTAGAGTCCGAAGCAATTCTTGCGGTTTTCACCGAAGGTGGCGGTAGCGACGTAGCAACAGCGGCTGATAAAGAGCCAGCCGCCTCTGCTGACGATGGCGCCAGCGATGAGAAAATGGGCGACAAGATCGTCGCACCGGCGGCGCGCAAGCTGGTTGCCGAGCACGACCTTGACGTTGCCAAAATTGAAGGTACGGGCAAAGGCGGTCGTGTTCTAAAAGAAGACGTGCAAAAAGCCGTTAAAGATGGCTCCGCCAAGAAAGGTGCTGCCAAGTCTTCTGCGCCGAGCAACGCCGCAGCAGCCCCAGCGGCTGTTGAAGGCGAGCGTGTTGAAAAACGCGTGCCGATGACCCGCCTGCGTCAAACCATTGCCAAGCGTCTGGTACAAGCTCAGCAAACCGCTGCCATGCTGACCACGTATAACGAAGTGGACATGACTGAGATCATGGCCCTGCGTGCGCAGTACAAAGACACCTTCCTCAAAGCTCACGATATCAAGCTGGGCTTTATGGGCTTCTTTGTAAAAGCGGCAACTGAAGCTCTCAAACGCTTCCCGGATGTTAATGCCTCTATCGACGGCACCGACATCGTGTATCACGGTTACCAGGATATCGGTGTTGCGGTATCCACTGACCGTGGTCTGGTGGTTCCCGTACTGCGTGACACCGACAGCATGAAAATTGCTGATGTCGAAAGAACAATTGTTGATTTCGGTAAGCGTGGTCGTGACGGCAAGCTGGGCATGGACGACATGATCGGCGGCACCTTCACCATCACCAACGGTGGTACGTTCGGTTCTCTGATGTCGACGCCGATTATCAACCCGCCGCAAACGGCTATTCTGGGGATGCACAAAATCCAGGATCGTCCGATGGCTATTAATGGCAAGGTTGAAGTCCGCCCCATGATGTACCTGGCACTGTCATATGATCACCGTATGATTGATGGCAAAGACGCCGTACGTTTCCTGGTTACGCTTAAAGAATTGCTGGAAGATCCGGCACGTCTGCTGCTGGACGTCTAAGGTACGTAGACCACGTATCCTTGCGTATTGATATTTCGATACGCGCCACCCTTCTTATGCAGTCGCACACCGCTCTTCTCTCGGCATTGTAAAGACGGGAGAAGAGCACCGAGCTAAAGGAGCCAACATGGCTGACAAGTTTGATGTGATCGTTATCGGCGCCGGCCCTGGCGGTTACGTAGCTGCTATCCGCGCAGCACAAATGGGCCTGAAAACAGCCTGTGTTGAAAAATGGGTTAACAAGGAAGGCAAGACTGTTCACGGCGGCACCTGCCTGAACGTCGGTTGTATTCCTTCCAAAGCGCTGCTGGAAACCTCACATAAGTTTGTTGAAGCACGTGATCACTTTGCTGAAGTTGGCATCGAGATTGACGCGCCGAAGGCTAACATCGCCAAAATGCTCGAGTTCAAAAACTCGGTCATTAACAAAAACGTTGGCGGCATCAGCGCACTGTTCAAGGCCAACGGTGTTACTTCGCTGGAAGGTAAAGGTAAAGTTACTTCGTCTACCGAAGTTGAAGTAACCGACCACGATGGCAATGCCACGACCTACACGGCTGACAACATCGTTATCGCCGCAGGCTCCGTGCCGGTTGAAATTCCGCCGACGCCGCTGACCGACGACCTGATTGTGACGTCTACAGGCGCACTTGAGTTTACCGAAGTACCCAAGCGTTTGGGTGTTATCGGTGCCGGTGTTATCGGCCTGGAGCTGGGCAGCGTTTGGAAGCGTTTAGGTTCTGACGTGACCGTTCTTGAAGCCATGGACAGCTTTTTGCCGATGGTTGACGGCGCGATTGCCAAAGAGACCCAGAAGCTGCTCAAGAAACAGGGTCTGGACATCAAACTGGGCGCACGCGTGACCGGTTCTGAGGTCAAGGACAACGAAGTCGTCGTTAAGTACACCGACGGTGACGGCGAACAGGAAATGACCTTCGACAAACTGATTGTTTGTGTGGGTCGTCGTCCTTATACGCAAGGCGTGATTGCCGACGGCGTAGGCGTTGAGCTTGACGAGCGTGGCTTTATCTTCGTTGATGACCAGTGCCGTACCAATGTCCCGAGCGTTTATGCAATCGGTGACTGTGTACGTGGTCCAATGCTTGCTCATAAAGCGTCTGAAGAAGGCGTTATGGTCGCTGACATTATCGCTGGCCATAAAGCTGAAATGAATTACGACGCCATCCCCAGCGTTATCTACACCTCGCCTGAAGTCGCGTGGGTAGGTATAACCGAGCAAGATGCCAAAGCGAAAGGCATTGAAGTCAAAACCGGCTCTTTCCCGTTCTCTGCCAACGGTCGTGCGCTTGCCAACAATGCGCCTGAAGGTATGGCCAAGATTATTGCCGATGCCGAAACAGACCGCATTCTGGGTATGCACATCGTCAGTCAGCACGCAGGTGAGCTGATTGCCCAAGGCGTTATCGCGATGGAATTTGGTTCCAGCGCTGAAGATCTAGCGTTGACCTGCTATGCCCACCCGAGCACTTCTGAAGCTATTCATGAAGCGGCTCTCGCGGTGGAAGGCCATGCAATCCACATGGCTAATCGTAAAAAGCGCAAATAAGTTCAGCGGTAACTACCAGGCGCCACCATTAGGTGGCGCATCACTTTCGGGCATGTTGTAAAATAGCGCGCGAAAGTACGGGGACAGCCCGTTTTTAAAACGGGTTGTCGTTCGAGTCACATGCAACCAATGGCATGAATCGATGAACCTTCACGAGTATCAAGGCAAACAGCTGTTTGCTGATTATGGTCTACCAGTGTCTAAAGGCTTTGCCGTGGACACTCCCGAAGAAGCAGTAGAAGCCTGCAAAAAGATCGGCGGCGACATGTGGGTAGTTAAAGCCCAGGTGCACGCAGGTGGCCGTGGTAAAGCGGGTGGCGTTAAGCTGATCAAAGATCCGGCTGAAGCGAAGGCGTTTGCCGAGCAGTGGTTGGGCAAAAACCTGGTAACCTTTCAGACTGACGAACAAGGTCAGCCGGTTGCCAAGATTCTGGTAGAGACCTGCACTGATATCGCCGATGAGCTTTACCTCGGTGCCGTTGTCGATCGTACTACCCGTCGCGTGGTCTTCATGGCCTCGACCGAAGGTGGTGTTGAAATCGAAACGGTTGCTGAAGAGACGCCGGAAAAGATTCTTAAAGCCGAAATTGATCCGCTGGTTGGCGCACAGCCGTACCAGGCGCGTGAGTTGGCCTTTGCTCTGGGCCTGAAAGGCGACCAGGTCAAACAGTTCACCAAGATCTTCCTGGGCCTATCCAAGTTGTTCCACGACAAGGATCTGGCACTTTTAGAGATCAACCCGTTGGTTATCACTGACGAAGGCAACCTGCACTGCCTCGACGCCAAACTGGGCCTCGACAGCAACGCGTTGTACCGTCACCCGGACCTGCAGGCCATGCGCGATCCTTCCCAGGAAGATCAGCGTGAAGCCGATGCAGCGAAGTGGGAACTGAACTACGTCGCACTCGACGGTAACATTGGTTGCATGGTAAACGGCGCAGGCCTGGCCATGGGCACCATGGACATCGTTAACCTGAGTGGCGGCAAGCCGGCTAACTTCCTGGACGTTGGCGGCGGCGCGACCAAAGAGCGCGTAGCAGAAGCGTTCAAGATCATCCTGTCTGACGACAACGTGAAAGCCGTTCTGGTTAACATCTTCGGCGGTATCGTACGTTGCGACATGATTGCTGAAGGCATTATCGGTGCCGTTGAGCAAGTGGGTGTCAACGTGCCGGTCGTGGTTCGCCTGGAAGGTAACAATGCCGAGTTGGGTGCTGAGAAACTGGCGTCCAGCGGTCTGAACATCATCGCTGCTACCAGTCTGACCGATGCGGCTCAGCAGGTTGTTAAAGCGGCGGAGGGCAAGTAATGAGTATCCTGATCGATAAGAACACCAAGGTCATCTGCCAGGGTTTCACCGGTGGCCAGGGCACGTTCCACTCCGAGCAGGCGATTGCCTATGGCACGCAAATGGTCGGTGGTGTTACGCCGGGCAAAGGCGGCCAGGAGCATTTGGGCCTGCCAGTTTTCAACACTGTTAAAGAAGCGGTAGAGAAAACAGGCGCGGAAGCCAGCGTTATCTACGTACCGGCTCCGTTCTGCAAAGACTCAATCCTTGAAGCCGCTAACGCTGGCATCAAGCTGATCGTTTGCATCACCGAAGGCATCGCTACGCTTGATATGCTCGACGCAAAAGTAAAATGCGACGAGCTGGGCGTGCGTTTGATTGGCCCGAACTGCCCGGGTGTTATTACGCCAGGTGAGTGCAAAATCGGTATCATGCCGGGTCACATCCACCAGCCGGGCCGTGTGGGTATCGTTTCCCGCTCTGGTACGCTGACTTACGAAGCCGTTAAGCAGACCACTGACCACGGTTTCGGTCAGTCTACCTGTGTCGGTATCGGTGGCGACCCGATTCCGGGTTCCAACTTCATCGACATTTTGGAAATGTTTGAGAAGGATCCGAAAACCGAAGCGATCGTCATGATCGGCGAAATCGGTGGTACGGCTGAAGAAGAAGCAGCCGCCTACATCAAGGATCACGTTTCCAAACCAGTGGTTTCTTACATTGCCGGTGTTACTGCACCTCCTGGCAAGCGTATGGGCCACGCTGGCGCCATCATTTCTGGTGGTAAAGGCACGGCTGACGAGAAGTTTGCTGCTCTGGAAGACGCCGGTGTTAAAACCGTTCGTTCTTTGGCAGAAATCGGCGACGCACTGAAAGAAGTGACGGGCTGGTAAGCTGGCAAGCGGATCAAAAAGGGGTGCCGTTTGGCACCCCT
>NZ_JBQSYD010000039.1:0-25599 GCF_052378905.1 Halomonas sp. AOP22-C1-8
TTGAAAAAGTACGCACACTGCGTAGAGCGTTGACCCAGCTCAAGCCAGTCGAAGGCGCGCAGAAGCTGTTTGAGCTATTGGAGAAATATCCAACCAATGCTGAGCTATTGGACACGTTTTCACCAGGCTCCGCCTAGTCGTTAGCAAGACCTTTAACGGCTACACTGCTTACCCATGATTTGTTTAAACAGGCCTTAATTGCAAACGCCTTTAGCAGAGAAGCCCACCTTTTATTCGTTAAGAGGTGAGCTTCATTGGCAAGGTTTAACGATTACTTTTTCTTAAAATTCAGGTTTGAAGCGGGCACTACTTTTCGAACCGGAAAGCCTGCAATTTCTCTGCGCTCAATGATGCTGTTTAATCGCCTTTCAATGGCACAAAGATTTTTAAAGTCAGCCAAGGCGACAAACGAGATGGCTTCACCTGAGGCACCCGCGCGGCCGGTTCGGCCAATACGGTGAATGTACTCTTCTGGCTGAAAGGGTAAATCGTAATTCACCACACGGCTTAGCTCGCCAATATCCAACCCCCGTGCGGCAACCCCCGTGGCGACCAGGTACTTTAGCTCGCCAGATTTGAACTGCGCCAAAATCTTTTCGCGCATGGCCTGGCTTCTGTCGCCATGAATGGAATCCGCTTTGATGCCACGCTTTGCGAGTTGGTCAACCAGCTTGGCCGCGCCATGTTTTTTCTCGATAAAAATAAGCGCCTGATCCCACGCTTGCTCGTTAATCAGGTGGCTCAGCAGGGCGGACTTTGTGTCTTTGTCTACCGCGATTAGCCATTGTTTGATAGTCGCGGCGGCGCGAATGTTGGGAGAAATGGATATTTCAGATGCCAGGTCGGTCATCTTGCTGTCTGAAAAACCGTAGGCCAGCGCCCGAACGTCGCCATTCATGGTGGCCGAAAACAGCAGGTTCTGACGGTTTTCAGGCAGGCGTTCTATGATTTTGTTGATATCGTCGACAAAGCCCATGTCGACCATTCTGTCCGCTTCGTCCAACACCATGGCCTTGAGTTCATCAAAGTGCAGCGCACGCTGATGCGCCAAATCCAGCAATCTGCCCGGTGTGGCGACGAGGATATCAATCCCTTCTATTAAACGCTGTTTTTGAGGTTCGCTATCCACACCGCCATACACCGCCATAGACGTTAAGTGCAGATGTTTAGCGTATTGAGCCACGCTGGCTTCGACCTGAACCGCTAGCTCGCGGGTCGGTACGAGGATCAGCGCGCGGATGCGTTTGCCGCGTAGCGTTCCCGCTGTACTAAATCTTTCCAGCAGAGGCAGAACGAAGGCAGCGGTTTTGCCTGTTCCGGTTTGTGCGGTGGCGATTAAATCGTTACCCGAAAGAATGGCAGGAATCGCCTGTTCCTGAATTGGCGTTGGGGCTTTGTAACCAAGTTCGGTAATCGCTTGAACAAGTGGGCTGGATAAGCCTAGTTTTGCAAATGACATAGGGGACTCTGACGGGATGTCGTAAGGGGTGTCGAAATGAAAATATGCCGCAGTATAACGTAGTGCTTGTAGTAGCGCTGATTTACCGTGTTGCGTGCGCTTTGCACATGCCTTGCTGCTCCGCATCCAAATCCCGAATAGGGCAGGCTGACCCGCAACGCCGTGCGCCATTATGAGATAATCGAGTCAGAGAATTGATTAAGCAATCGACGATGAGGAATACATGAGCTGGTTTATATTGTTTGTAGCGGGCCTTCTGGAGATCGGCTGGGCCATCGGGCTGAAATATTCGGTGGGCTTTACAAAACTCTGGCCGACCGCCTGGACGCTACTTTCGCTAGTGACGAGTTTTCTACTGCTGGGCCTAGCGCTGAAAACCCTGCCCGTGGGTACCGCTTACGCGATATGGGTAGGGATTGGCGCATTGGGGACGGCCATTTTAGGCATCGTGCTGTTTGGCGAATCTTTGGGCGTACTCAAACTAATGAGTTTAACGCTGATCGTTGCGGGGCTTGTCGGGCTTAAACTCGCCCACGCCTGATATCCATGGAAGCCGCTAGTGGCTGCCCGTTCATTAAGCGTACCGGGGCGTGCTACCCGAAAGGCCACCGGGAGTACGTTGTTGAAAGTACGTTGTCGAAATCTGCTCTGTTAATGCCACTGTTATTGTTCATGACGCTTGATGATGTTTATCACCGGCAGCCCGCTCCTCCGCCTGATCCAACAGCACTGGGCCACTACCCGCCTCCGCCAACTCATCATCCGGGTTATACAGCGGGCAGCGGGTCATGCTTAAACAGCCGCAGCCGATACAGCCGCTCAAGTTATTGCGCAGCGTTTGCAGGTAGGCAATGCGGCCATCCAGCATGCGCTGCCAATTCCGGGATAGCTGCTGCCAATCTTCCACCGTGGGCGTGCGGTTATTGGGCAGTGACTCGAAAGCTTGCTTGACCTCGTCCAAGCTGACGCCCACTTTTTGCGCGGCTTTAATCACTGAAATGCGCCTTAGCACCTCCGGTTTATAGCGGCGTTGGTTGCCCGCATTGCGTGAGCTTTGAATTAGCCCCTGCTGTTCGTAGAAGTGCAGGGCGCTGATATTAATGCCGCAGCGCTTGGCGACTTTGCCGACACTCCAGTTTGCCTCCGCCATTCTCGCTCCCGTTTTTCTTCTGGTTCAAAAAAAGCTTTACCTCAACTTGGGTTGAGGTTTTAACCTTTTATCCGAACCCACGCAAGGAGAACAATATGTACCTGGAACACGTGAATCTGGTCGTTGCTGATATGAATGCCATGCTGGAGTTTTACCGCGCTGCTTTCCCACACTGGCATATACGCGATGAGGGGCAGGGTGAGTGGTACGGCAAACCGCGCAAGTGGGTGCACTTTGGTGATGAAAGGCATTACTTGGCGTTAAGCGATCATGGCGAAGGACAGAACCGAGCGCTGGAAGGCCATAGTGTGGGCCTGGCCCACTTTGCCTACGTGACCGATAACCTGGATGCCGTAGTGGCTCGATTAAATAACGCGGGCTTTGCCGTAGCCAAACCGGGTGCCACCGAGCCGTTTCGTAAAAACGTTTACTTCGTTGACCCAGCGGGGTTTGAGGTGGAGTTTGTTGAGTATCTGAGTGATATACCGGCAGAGCGTAATTTAAATCGTGATGCGCTGTAACCAGCAGTGTAGAAAGAATCAGAGCAACGGAAGGGGGATAATGTAGTGAAAGTCGTCGTGATTTTTCATTCTGTAACAGGCACTACCAAAAAGCTGGCCCACTCGATTGCATCAGGTGCTGCAATGGAACCTGGTGTTGAAGTGGTCGCAGTAGAAATTGTTGGCGCCGATATTGTTGAAGGGCGTTTTCGTAACATCGAGCTGCTGCGGCAACTAGATAATGCTGATGCGATTATCTTTGGCTCACCTACTTATATGGGCTGCGTATCAGCACAGTTTAAAGCGTTTACGGATGCCACAAGTGAGTGGTGGGCAAGGCAAGCATGGGCAAACAAAATAGCCGCTGGTTTTACCATTGGTGCTAACTTAAGTGGTGATCAACTGAGTACCATTCAGTACCTGCAAGTGTTCGCTAGTCAACACGGTATGTTTTGGGTGGGTCTGGATACACCGGGCAACTATGATCCTGCAATGCGTAACAGGCTTGGTGCACAGTCCGGACTTATTGCCCATTCCGTGGATACTGATCTCAATGAAACGGACTTACTTACTGCGCGTTATTTAGGTCAGCGGGTAGTACAAACCGCTCGAAAGCTCGCGGCGTGAAGGAGGAAAAAGGAAGTTAAAGCTTTAATGCGTTACAGCTGTTCGTTAAGCCCCTGAGCGGCTTCGCGACCGTTGAGCTTTATTGTTAAGGATAATATGAACCATCGTTTCGTTCTCACCGGCGGCCCCGGCGCCGGAAAAACAACACTTCTCAGCGTATTGGGGGAGTGTGGCTACCCCTTTGTGCTCGAATCTGCCAGGAGAATCATCAAGGAGCGGTTAGCAGCGGGATTATCACCTCGGCCGGACCCGGTCGCTTTTGCCCAGCAAATACTCAGCGCGGATATCGATAAGTACCGCGATGCAAGCGCCTGCGATGTGATGTTCTTTGATCGCGGGGTGCTGGATGCGCTGTACATGCTTGAAGCGGAAAGCGCGTTAACGCACAGTGAAATCGCGGAATACGTTCAAGCGTTCCCTTATAACAATATCGTCTTTCTTCTGCCTCCATGGGAGGAAATCTACGGTAAGGATTCAGAACGTGATCAAACGTTCGAGGAGGCTGTAGAGGTGTTTGAAGGGATGAAAAGGTGGTATTGCCAATGGGGGTACGAAACACTGAATGTCCCGAGGGGCAGCGCCTATGAACGTGCTTCGTACATTGTGAAGAGCGTAAAAGCCCTGACAAATCGCTTTTAGCCGGTGATCATGGCGAACTGTGTGGGGCCAAGCGATGATTTTATCCGTGACGATTAGTCGGCTGCTTGGAATGCCCGTGGCGAGCTGCTTGCTCAATTGGATTCAGAAGCCGAAGGAACTTTGGCGCTGAATACCGTCAGCGAAATAGCGATAGACATATGAAAAATGATTGATCACACAGGAATTAATGTATCTAACATCGCGTTGAGTAGAGCGTTTTATAGTGAGGTTCTTAAAACTCTTGGCTACAAAATCTGTTTGGATTTTGGCACATCCATAGGGTTTGGCTCGCAAGAAAATATGGGCGATGACCCTGGCGGTGATTTTTGGATTTCAGAGGCAACGCCTCATTCACCCAGAAGCCATATTGCTTTTCGAGCCAAAACACACAATGAAGTTAATGCTTTCTACGAGGCAGCAATGAAGTGTGGTGGCAAATGCAATGGCGTGCCGGGTTACAGGCCTCACTACCATGCAAACTATTATGCAGCCTTTATTCTCGAGCTGGATGGCTACAATATAGAAGCTGTTTGCCACAAATAAGCATGCATCCAGCTAACAATCAACTGCACAGGGAGCACACATGGCCCAGTACTTCACTGAGGTTGGCGCGGGGAAGCGGTATGACCAATATCGACCCAAAACCCATGAGGCTGTCGTTCAAAAAATGCAGCAGCATTTTAAGGGTAGGCACTTTGAACGTGTGGTTGATGTGGCGTGTGGCACCGGTGATTCTACCATTCCACTTCTGGCGCTTAGCCAGAGCGTCATAGGGGTTGATTCATCCGATGAGATGCTGACCATAGCGCAAAAGCGTGGCCTCTCTGTGAGAAAAGCGGACTACTCTGCGCTTCCCCAACAAGGCCGCTTCGACCTCATTTCTACGTGTATGGCGTTTCATTGGTTTGATGGCGCGCGGGCGATTGCCTCTTATAAAGCTGCGTCTAGCCCTGGGGCTGTCTGGCTCATCTATGATTTTGCATTCGCGGGCCACACCACCTCTGAACAGTTTAATCATTGGCTTCGTAACGAATATTTCAAGCACTATCCCTCACCGCCACGTAATCGATTTGATGATATAAAACTGGCAGATGATGAAGAGCTTTCCGTTATTGCCAGCGACAACGGGTGGTTTCCCATAGAATTTACGCTTGAAACGCTGATCGGCTATTTATCTACTCAGTCCAATATTGAAGAGGCGGTGCGTAAAGGAAAAAGGCTTGAGGTGATAGCTGCTGAATTGCGTCAAGAACTTTCAGGAATCGACATCACAGGGGCATTTAAATATGCCTACTCGTATGAAATTTTGGAGTACATGGGTAGCTAATAAAGGCCTCCATGAATGCTGTAACTCAGCGGTACTAATCTCCATCGTTATGGGCTTGAGATAAGAATGGACTATCTAGAAGTCAATGCCAGTGACATTCCCACCCAGCTTTTACTGGAAGCCGTGAACCGCCCCGGTTATTCCGGAGACCGGTTTGTTTGAGTCAGGCAGCTTCACCCGACTCCTCCAAATGACGATAATACATCCTTTCTCGTTCTGCTGGTGGAACGTTTCCTATGGGTTCCAGCAGTCGGCGATTGTTAAACCAGTCAACCCATCCCAGCGTGGCATACTCAACGGCATCTCGCCCTTTCCATGGTCCACGATGGTGAATCACCTCCGTTTTGAATAAGCCGATGATGGTCTCGGCCAGCGCATTGTCGTAGGAGTCACCGGTGGTGCCGACTGAGGCATCGATACCCTCATCAGCCATACGCTCTGTGTAGCGGATCGAGAGATATTGGCTTCCTCTATCACTATGGTGGATTAACCCTTGCCTGTGCTTTCGTGCCCACAGGGCTTGCTCCAGAGCGTCCAGTACCAATCCCGTTTTCATCGACGTTGCTACACGCCAACCCACGATACAGCGTGCATAAACATCGATAACGAACGCAACGTAAACGAAGCCAGACCAGGTAGCGACATACGTGAAATCGGCCACCCAAAGCTGATTAGGACGCATGGCCGTAAAGTCACGTTTCACTAAATCAGGTGCTCGTTTCTGGCCGGGATCACTGATCGTCGTGAAGGGGCGTTGGCCTCGCACCACGCCGCGAATTCCCAGGCGGCGCATGAGTCGCTCTACGGTGCAACGAGCAACATTAACGCCCTCACGGCGGAGTTGCCGCCAGACCTTACGAGCACCGTAGACGCAGAAGTTTTCTTCCCACACTCGCTGAATCTCAGCGGTAAGAAACGCATCCTGCCGATATCGATCTGCCCGCCGCTCAGGATCAGTCTCAAGTGCCTTGTGGTGGTAATACGTCGATGGGGCGATTGGCAGCTGGCTACAAATCGACTCGACCCCGAACTGAGCACGATGCTCGTCGATAAATGACACCATCAATTGGGTTTGCGGTCGAGCTCCGCCTGGGCGAAAAAAGCAGCCGCCTTGCGGAGAATTTCATTAGCGCGCTTCAATTCGACGTTTTCACGCTCTAGCTGCTTGAGTCGTTCATTTTCAGGCAGGTTAGCCGAGCTATCTTCCTGCGTGAGTTCTGAGCGTTTGCACCAGGCTCTTAAGGTCTCTGGTGTACAGCCAAACTTGCTGGCAATGGAGCAGATCGCCGCCCACTTGGACGGGTATTCGCCTTGCTGTTCAAGGACTAATCGAACAGCTCGCTCTCGGACTTCTGGGGAATATCGTTTTGGTGAGTTCATAACTCCATCCTCTCAAGATATGGAGTCTCCGGTAAAGCCGGGGCGGTTCACCGATCCTTCTGAGCAGAGCATCGCATCGTATTTGGATGGCGCTTGGTGCTTCGCGGCAAAGCTAAACGGAAACGTCGTTGGTGCCTGTGTCACAAAACCTATTAACACCGACATCGCTGAAATATTTAATATCTCGGTTTACCCGGAATTTCAGCAGCAGGGCCTTGGTTCTGGACTACTGAGCTTTGCCTTGTCTGAGCTGAAAAGCAAAAAAACACAGCGTGTGGAATTAAGCACTGGCACTTTTGGATATCAGCTGACCTATTACCAACGCCATGGGTTTAGAGTTGATCATGTGGTTAAAAACTATTTTTTGAATAATTACCCTGAGCCGATTCTTGAAGATGGCATACAGCATCAAGACGCGTTACGGCTGTACGTAGAGTTTAGTGATAACTCAATTTCTGCTAGTGAGAGTAAGGTGTTTCCAGGCCCAATTAGCTCAACATGAAAAAAATAATCTCAGGGAAAATAAGCTTGAAAGAAGGTGTAACAGCGCCCGCAAGCGATCCTGGTGCCGAGTCATTACGAGGTATTTGAATAAACTACATGGTCGCAGAAATTAGGTGTAACACCTGAGCATTTCGCTAAGGTATTTCCTCATGTCATAAATCGAGCTTAGCACCGAAGAGCATGTCAACATTCGGGTTGGTCAACTGGGTTGAAAATCACCTATGACAGGGGCAAGAAATGGCGCATCATGCAAAATTATCCAGCTAATCGGCGTCGCCGTTTAATTTTGCGACATTAAAGTAAATTGACCGCTTTCCATCTCCGCCAGTTTATCCATGGGTTATGCCGTGGGGAAGCTGGCCATGCACGAACTGCCGAAATAAGCTATTGAGCGGAATTAGCTAGTATGCAATGCGGCTATCCAGCATGCGCTGCCAGTTCCTGGCAAGTTTCTGCCAGTCTTTCGACTCTGACGCGTGGTTTTTGATAGATACTATAGGCGCGAACGCACTATATCTTGTTTATAAGCTGAATATTGTCGAGATGTTTTGTTAAAAAACTATTGTGCTATTTGTAAGTTTGGTACTGCTTAAACAGACCCTTTTGGCGTGTAGCTCAAGAAAGTCCCTACTTTTAGTCATCACTTTTTTAAGAGATTTGTCTACGCTAAAATGCTGGGTATAATACATTGGATTAGAAATAGTTAATCATGCTCGACACAGGCTTGGGCGGAAGAACGGGCGTGAAGCTTTTTTTAAAATTTAGTCTCTTCGGAATAGATGAATGAAAAAATATTTTTATGCATATCACGGTCCAAACAATAAATCTGATTTTGAACCATCTGGTGGGTATGGAGTAGCTCAAGAATATAAACAAAAGCAAACAAAAGTGGGTGATCTGGTTTATGTTATCCAAAAAAATCGCTTAAGAGATTTTTATGAACTTTGCGGTTTGTATGAAATCACCGGCCATTATTATCAGGAAAAAAATAAACGACCATACAGAATTAGGCTTGCTAATGTGAATCCGGTACCCCGGTTGATAGCACTAGATGAAGAAGAGTTAAGTCGTCGCCTACCTAAAATGAAGGGTGATGAGAGGTGGAGCAATTTTCAGCGTCATTTTTGCCGTCAAGGCCTATCATTTCAAAGCCCTCTCGATCCATTTGTCGCGTCTTTATTGGATGAGTTGGTTGAACAGTATGCTCAGGTCCCAGCAGGAGAATTATACGACCTGGAGGCGAAGTTTGGTGAACAACTAAACAGAGCTATTCAACGTACCCCGGAGGAGCGACGCGAGAGGCTTTCTCAAGCAAATCGACTACCCGGCACTGCTAAAGTCTCGACTAAAGTTTTTTTGAGAAATCCTGATGTTGTCGCTGAGGTTCTTTATGAGGCACAGGGTAGATGCCAAAAATGCAATAAAATAGCGCCGTTTAGACGACGTACAGACAACTCTCATTATTTAGAAGTTCATCATAAAGTCAGACTTGTGGATGGTGGAGAAGACACAGTAGATAATGCAATAGCAGTATGCCCCAATTGTCACAGAGAGTTGCATTTTGGAGTTTAAATATGTGAGCTTATCGACGACTTAGGACAATCTGCAGAATTAGTTTGATTCCCTGCTTTTATTTTGAAATGAGGTGCGCTGATTGCGAGTTATTGATAAATCGTGATGCATGGGTTAGCTACTTCAAGCCGTAATTTTGCCCAAAAGCCATTTTTTGTTCATATTGTCATGCGGTCACCTAATGGCTTTCAGGAGCAGGGCACGCCCTTATTAGGTGACCAATTTCTTATAAAACTACGTAATATCTACTCCCGCGCCGAGTGCTGGCTCAACAAATCCGTTTCATTGGCGTTTTGAGCGATCTCTTGGTCTACTTTTTCCATCAGTTTGTGATCAGCGCGCGCATCAAGCACATCATCGGCTTGCTGGCCGTGTAGGGTTTGCTTGGCGTGTGAGGTGGGCTGTGGCTCGTTTCTGTTGCCCGGGAGACTCAGCGGTACCGCCGTTTGGGAACCCTGGGCGGTGGTGGGCGGTGGTGGGCGGTGTCGCATCAATATCGGTCTGGCTTTTATGAATCGGTAGGTGTGTTAGCGCCTGCTCAATGTTGGGATTGAAGCTCAAGCGGTAAATAGGCTCTGGCAGACTAAAACCGTGGTGTTCCAGCGCATGCTTGGTTTTACATATGGCAATGCTGCGGGCCTTGCCGAAGTCGGTCGTGGACAGATTTACCCATCCTTGAAACTCCAGCACGATATTGGAATCGCCGACGCGCGTGATAAAGCCAATGGCTTTGGGCTCGTTTAGCACGAATGCTAATGATCTAAGCGTATCAAGGCCCACCTTGATGGCGGCCAAGGGGTCGTTATTGGCACCTACTCCCAGCTCGAAAGTGAAGCGGCGTTCCGGGTTCTGGGTGTAATTGAGAATGATGCCCTTGAAAACATCGGCGTTAGGGATACGAAGTTGATTTCCCTCTAGCGTCATGAGGATGGTGGCGCGCGAGGTCAGGCGTACCACGATGCCTTCTCTATCGTTGATAACCACGTGATCGCGCGCCTGAAAGGGTTGGCGAATGCTGAGCATCAAGGAGGCGATGTAATTTTCTATGGTGTCTTTGACGGCAAAACCAATGGCGATACCGATCACCCCAGCACCACCCAGTAGGGTACCGATAATCGTCTCGGCGCCTATTAGGCTTAACGCCATGATCAGCCCGAGAACAATGAAAATCACCTTGATGGTTTGTGCCAATAGCTCGGCGACGAACGTGTTAGGCGTTACTCGTTGCCAAACCAGGTCACCAGCCCAAATATCAGAAAGCCCACCAATAAAAGGGGCAGCGCTTTAACCAGGTTATGACCTCTGGCTCTCAAGCCGTGATAAGCGGTGGTGACGTTTTCCTGAACGTCTAGCGTGCGGTTAATATGGTCATCGACCGTGACCACATCGGTCAGTCGGTTGGCTAAACCAAGCGCCTGCTGAGCTTTTCTTTCGTTAGCCGTTTCACCCGCTAGCGAGACAACGCCTTGAACAACGCTGACCTCGACCGCGCCCAGCCCCTCAATTTCAGAGAAAATACCGCTGATGCGCTGACGAATCTCTTCATCCTTAAGCGGTGAGGGGGTGGTTTCGATCTGAGTACTGTCGGTGCCTACGCTACCAAGGTTGGAGGGGGGAGTGGCATTCTCAACCGAAGCGTGAACGGGTACTCCCAACAGTATGCTCAGTAGTAACAGTAGTTGACTACCTACCCGAAGGGCCTTGCCTGCGCTAAAAAGGGTACAAGAAGCGGCCATAACCATCCTTTTTTTCTTCACTGAATGCCACGTATTTATGTGACATTGACGTACCAAGCCCAAACGGCTCTTCCATAGTGCTGTGCCCACTTCAGTCTAGTGGGTTTTTTCATACAGGCGTTGACGGGTGATGTCATCAAGACATTCGCCTTGGTGGATTAAGCGTCCAGTGTCGGCCTCTGTTAGCCTTTGTCTGAAGCGTCGCCAGCACGTCATGATTCAACTGTAGTGCAAGGCCAACAGATAAGTGAGCGGTAAGTGAATGAAGGAGCACGGTGTGCAAAATTGCGAGACGGAGCGCCTATTGATTCGGGCGCTCTCTTTAAATGATACCCCAGCGCTAACTCGGATTCTCAGCAACCCTGAGGTGATGAAATACTCGATTCGCGGCGTTTGCGATGAGCCCATGACGCAGCGGTTTATCCAGTGGTATTTGGCGTGTTATACAACCCATGGAGACGGGCCTTGGGCGCTGGTGGAAAAGAACTCGAATACACTGATCGGCTTTTGCGGCGTTGGACCGGAAGAGGTAAGTGGCAGCGAAGAGTTCGGCCTTGGATACCGGCTGGCAACTTGTTACTGGAATAAAGGGTTTGCGCCCGAGGCGGCCCGGGCGGTTTTGAATCATGCCTTTGGGAAAAAGCGAGTGCCTTCGGTGGTGGCCCTGATAGAGCCCAATCATGTAGCGTCGCAAAAGGTCGCACTCAAGGTGGGATTTAAACATTTCGACGTCCATGAATTTCATGGGCGTGAAGTAAGGCTATATCGCCAGATGTTGGCGCAGTGGAGTGGGCATCACGCTGCTCCCCAACCAGGATTATAAGATGAAGTGGAGCAGGGATTGGACCCGGGTTTCAAAATCTACTGCCAGAATAGAAAGAATGGAGGCGTTCTTTTCGGGCCATGGATTCACACCTCACCGACACGATACCTATGCTCTAGGGATTACGCTTAACGGCGTGCATGGTTTTAATTACCGCAAGTCTCTGCGGTATAGCTTGCCGGGAAACGCGGTGGTGATACATCCGGATGAGCTGCACGATGGCGAAGCGGGCACGGAGGAGGGGTTTCACTATAAGATACTGTACATCTCGCCAGAGACGATTCAACGAGTGCTAGGCGGGAGACCCTTGCCGTTCGTTGCGGAAGGAGTTTCATCAGACCCGCGCATCATCTCTGCCATTTCTCGTATGCTTGTGCATCTCGATACTCGGTTGGATAGCCTAGAAGAGGATGACGGGATCTTCGATATCGTCCAGGCGCTGGAGGATGTCTCCGGTCAAGCAAGGCGGAGAAGAAGGGTTGATTATAAAGCGGCCGAGCTAGCTCGGCAGTTCATGCTCGATGCCTGTGCTGAAGAGGTCACCATGGTACGCCTTGAACAGGTCGCCGGTATGGATCGATGGAGTCTGTCGAGAGATTTTCGGGCCTTGTTTGGAACGAGCCCCTACCGATACCTGACCCTGCGTCGTCTTGATAAGGCTCGACGCATGATTGGCGCTGGGGTGGCATTGGTGGAAGTCGCAGCAACCTGTGGTTTCACGGATCAAAGCCACATGACCCGCCATTTTTCCAACGCATACGGCCTGCCACCCGGTCGCTGGGCAGATTTGCTTCACCGCCACGCCCTTGGCACAGTTGTTGAACCCCCTTAATGGCGGCCAAGCCATTGCCTCAAACTTGCACGATCGTACAAGACGCTTTTCAACTCAAGCGTCAGAATTGCTTCAAGCCTGAACAACGCGCCTGAGTGATTTGCGTGCCTGGTTGGTCTCAGGGGCGGTGAATGCTTTGGCGTTGCCGAGAAGGCGAAAATCTCCCATCTGGAAGCATTTCATCGAGGCATATCATGAAACTTCACCGCAAGGTTGAGCCATCGGCGGGGGCCGAGGGTGACAACGTCGGTTTATTTAGAGGCCGACTCATGCGCGATTTTTCCAATCTTGGCAGGGGGGCGCAAGAAAGAGCATCGGCTACTGCCCGGCCTTTAGTCAGGGCGCTGCCCTCCGCGATTGCCATTATCCCGGTGAGCATGCTTTTCGGAGTGCTCGCACATCGGGCAGATTGGAGCATGCTAGAGGTGTTGGCCGTCAGCTTACTCGGCTTTACGGGCAGCGGCCAGTTTGCCGTGCTTCCTCTGGCCGAGACCAATGCCAGCTTTCTGACCATGCTGATCATCTGTGCATCGATCAACAGCCGTTACTTGCCAATTGCGTTGACCACGACCAAAAGATTGCCAAAGCGCTCATGGGCCAGAATGTTTGCGGCCCACCTGCTGGGCGATGAGGCTTACGCCACGGAGAGAAACAGCGATACTGCGAAAGAAACCCTGGTTATTCGGTTGATTATCTTCCTGTTCTGGGTGGGCGCCGGGGTGCTGGGCGCGTTGATAGGTCAGATCATTCCCGATGCATGGCTGAGTACGGATATTCATCTGGGGTTTCCGGCCAGCGTGGTGCTGGTTTACTTGTCTGTTTCCCAGCTAAAGCGGCATGTAGCAGGGCTTTACCGCAGGCTGCCGCTGATGGTCGCGGCCTGCCTGTTATTGGCCGGTACTTTTCATGAGTGGTTGGGGCCAACTTTTTTCTGGATTCCCAGCGTAATCATAACGGCCATCGTTCTGAGTAAATGGAAAAAACATGAATAATGGCATCATTACCGCCATCGCGGTCCTTTCTCTTACGAGCCTGCTGGTTCGCGTATTGCCTGTCATCTACGATTTTCAGTTTCCCCTTGGGCTGATGAGGTGGATGGAAACAATTCTTCCCTCCTCTGTTTTTCTGAACTTCATCATCTACATTGTGTTGCAGGAAGTGCAAATAGCCATTGGCCCCACACTAACCGCCTTGGCCATTACTGCCATCTTGGCTTATCTGAACCTCGGCGGCCTTTTCGTGGGAATGCTATGCGGTTGCGTGTCGTATTACTTATTGACGGCATGGTGATGACTGTACGCCTATTCTTATGACACTCTGCAGTGCAATAGTCTTCCTAGCGGATGTTTCGTGACCGGCTCGTTTATTGATATTGCGGGTGGTCGGTAGTTTGTCTTAAGCGAGTAGAGGTTTTTTCAATCGCCAACTCGACGTTACTGTCGTAAAAGCCTTCAAGAGAGCGCTTCATGGGTATAATGCGCCCCATCGCCAATTGCCGTAGTGTGGGCGCGCATATCGGGTCGTATCGGCGAGTTTATCAGTCGATTCTCATTTTACTGTTGAAGGTAGCTGACGTGATCAATACCAAAATTTACAAGGCCGTTTATGAGTTGGCTGAAAAACTGATGAAGGCGGCTGAGAAGGAAGATCGAGAAGCGTTTGATTCGCTTTATGCAGAGCTGGGCGCTATTTGTATCGAGCATGAAAATACGGATAAGGATCATCCAGAGCAGTGGGAAACGTTGGCGGATTTTACCGAAGAGCTGGATGACGCACTGGTGATGTATGAAAAGGCGCTTCACAAAGCCGAGGTCGCCAATTCTAAAGACCACCTGTCGTCTATCGGTTTTTCAATGGCGACCCTGCAGGTTGAGTTGGGCCAGGAAGAGGCTGCTATTCAACATCTGCAAAATGCCAAAATCAGCGCCAACAAGATTGAAGATAAAGATTTGAAAGCAGAAATTGATGAGCTGCTTGAAAAACTGACAGCGAAATAGCGGGCTTTGTTGTTACCATGATGATCTTGATAAATGCACATCCAACGGGATTGTGCTGGGTTTTCCTAAGACCAGGAGCTGTCGTTTGACCAATAATGATATTTTTCGCCGTATCCGGTACTGCTTTGATTTAAAAGATACTGCCGTATTGAAAGTTTTCGCGCTGGCAGAGTTCACTGTATCTGAGGAGCAGGTGTCCGGGTGGCTGAAAAAGGAGGAAGACGAAAAATTCCTCAAGATGAGAGACCGCGAGTTGGCCGCGTTTCTTAACGGATTTATTAGCTATAAGCGTGGGAAGCGCGACGGCGAGCAGCCCGCGCCAGAAAGCAACTTGAACAACAATATGGTGTTCCAGAAGCTGCGCATTGCGCTGAATTTAAAAGCCGACGATATTTTAGCTATTTTTGAGCAGGCTGAGTTTCGGTTAAGCAACCATGAGTTAAGCGCTTTCTTTCGCAAGCCTACCCATAAAAATTATCGCGAGTGTAAAGACCAGGTGTTGCGTAATTTTTTAATGGGCCTTCAGTTCCAGCAACGCCCTGAATCCAAGGGTTCAGAAGAAGTCTGAGGTTGTCACGCCGCTGCGATTTACAGGGATTCAGAAGTAAAAAATGGCCATTCAATGCGAATGGCCATTTGCTTTTAAGCGTTTTCAAACAGAACCTAACGCTTTAGCAGGTTGGTTTTGGCCAGATCAATTACTTCGTGCATGCTGCCATCCATGACGGCACGTAGCCCCCAGAGGCTAAACCCTTTGACTTGCTCCATGCCGATGGTAGGCGGCAGTACCAGCTCTTGTTTGGCTGTCACTACATCCAGTAGGGCGGGGCCATCGTGGGCTAATACGCTATCGATGGCGTCGGCCAGCTCGTCAGGGTTTTCAACACGGCGGGCATAAATGCCCATTGCGCTTGCGACGGCAGCAAAGTCGGGATTATCCAGGTCTACGCCCGTGTTAATGAAACCGGCTGCTTTCATTTCAAGCGCGACGAAGCCGAGCACCCCATTATTAAAGATGACGATTTTGATCGGGATGTTGTGCTGTTTGAGTGACAGTAAATCGCCCATCAGCATTGAAAGGCCACCGTCACCGGAGAACGTAATAACTTGCCGACCCGGCTGCGCGTACTGAATGCCAATCGCCTGAGGCATGGCGTTAGCCATCGAGCCATGCGAGAACGAGCCGATAAGACGACGTTGGCCGTTCATTTTAAGGTAGCGTGCCGACCAGACCGTGCACGTTCCTACATCGGCAGTAAAAATCGCATCCTCATTGGCTTTTTCGCTCAACAAGCGCGCAAGGTACTGTGGGTGTATAGGCGAGTGGCCTGAGTGATTCTGCGCCTGTTTGTCCAGGCCTTCGCGCGCCTTAACATAGTGGGCCAGCGCTGCATCCAGAAAGTGCCGGTCACTGCGCGTATTAAGCTCTGGCAGAATGGCTTCAATGGTTAACCCGATATCGCCGACCACGCCCAATGCCAGCTTGGCACGCCTGCCCAGGTTTTCAGGGCGAATATCGACCTGCACGACGTTGGTCTTTTGCGGTAAAAACTGTTTATACGGAAAATCCGTGCCCAGCATCAGCAGCAGGTCGCACTCCTGCATGGCCGCGTAACCTGATGAGAACCCGATGAAGCCGGTCATGCCAGCATCATAGGGGTTGTCATATTCGACATGCTCTTTGCCGCCGAGTGCGTGCACGATGGGACTTTTAAGCGCATCGGCCAATTGCATTAGCTGGGCGTGTGAACCGGCACAGCCCCGGCCAACGAAGAGCGTGATGCGCTCTGCATCATTGAGCAGTTTGGCGAGTGCTTCCACTTCGGTTTTGGCGGGCACCACGCGTGGCGTGGGTGGTAATAAGCCATGGCGCGGCGTTACCGTTTTAATCGGTGAGGCGCGTAGCGCAACATCGCCAGGCAGCACCACGACCGCAACGCCACGCTGCCCAACGGCGGCACGAATGGCATTGTCCAGCACATAAGGTAATTGGCTGGCGTCGGAGACCAGCTCACAGTAGTGGCTGCATTCACGAAACAGTTCTTGGGGGTGGGTTTCCTGAAAATAGCCGCCGCCGATCTCTGACGAGGGAATATGCGCGGCAATGGCCAGCACCGGCGTGCGCGTGCGGTGGGCATCGAACAAACCGTTGATAAGGTGCAGGTTGCCGGGGCCGCAAGAGCCTGCACAAACGGCCAGGCTACCGGTTAGTTGTGATTCGCCGCTGGCCGCGAATGCGGCAACTTCCTCATGCCGCAGGCCCACCCATTCGATGTTGGGCCGCTCACGTATGGCCTCAGTGAGGCCGTTGAGGCTGTCGCCGACAACGCCATAGATCCGCTTGACACCACTTTCCACCAGCGTTTCGATCACTAAATCAGATACGTTTTTGATAGACATGAGAGACCTCAAACAAAGTCCAGGTTTAACGTTGCGGCTGTTTGCTTGCGCGTGTCGTAGCAGGCCTCTTTATCCGTTTTAAGGTCGACGCCGTAGGTGGGAATGATCGTCTTGAGTTGGGGGAGCCAGCCATCATTGGTTAGCTTATCGGCAAAGCATTTCTCCAATACCTCTAGCGCGATAAAGGCCGCCGTTGATGCGCCAGGTGAAGCGCCTAGTAACGCTGCGAGGGAGTGATTGGATGAGGCGATTAGCTCGGTGCCAAACTCCAAAACACCGGCTTTTTCATGGCTGGGTTTAATGATTTGCACGCGCTGACCCGCCACGGCGTGGGTCCAATCGTGATGGCGTGCCATTGGGTAGTATTGGCGCAGCATCTCAAATTGGTGGCTCTTGCTCTGCAGTACCTGGGAGACAAGATACTCCGTTAGTTGCCAGTTATCCTTTGCAACATCAAGCATGGGAAGCACATTATCGGGCCGTACCGAACGGAACATATCCGTAAGAGAGCCTTGCTTGAGAAAGCGAGATGAAAAACCGGCGTAAGGGCCGAAGAGCAGCGATTTTTTATCACCAATAATGCGTGTGTCCAGGTGGGGGACTGACATGGGGGGCGAGCCATGGGCTGCCTTGCCGTACACCTTGGCGTGATGGCGTTCACTAATGCTGTCTATATCGCAGCGTAACCAAATACCGCTGACGGGGAAGCCGCCGTAGCCATGCCCTTCAGGAATGCCGGATTTTTGCAGCAGTTCAATAGCGCCGCCACCTGCACCAATAAAGACAAACTCGGCCTGAATGCTCCCTTTCTGCTTGCTATGCGAATCGTGCATTTCCACGCGCCAAGTGCCGTCATTCTGTCGCGCAATGTCCTGCACGTGCTTTAAGTAGTGGATTTCAAATCCTGATTGCTGCGCCAAATGGCCGAACAGCAGGTGAGTAAGCGCACCGTAGTCGACATCAGACCCTGATACGATGCGCGTCGCCGCGACGGGCTCGCCATCGCTGCGTCCTTCCATGATGAGCGGAGTCCACTGCTCAATCTGCGCGGGGTCTTCGCTATATTCCATCCCGGGATAGCAGTGGTGCGATGACATCTGTTTAAAGCGCTGGCGTAGATAGTTGACGTTATCCTCGCCCCAGACAAAGCTCATGTGCGGGCAGGGATTAATAAATGCTTGTGGGTTGGGAATGGCCCCTTTTTTGACCAGATAGGTCCAGAGTTGGCGTGAAATATCGAACTCTGTGTTGACCTCCAGCGCCTTGCTGATATCAACCGTGCCGTCTGAGCGAGCAGGGGTGTAGTTCATTTCGCAGTTGGCGGCATGCCCGGTACCTGCGTTATTCCAACCATTGGAGCTTTCCTGGGCGCAATCTTTCAGTGTTTCCAGTACCACAATCTTGAGTGAAGGTTCTAGCTCTTTGAGAAGAGTTGCCAGTGTGGCACTCATGATGCCCGCGCCGATCATTACAATATCAGCCCGCTCGGGAATCTGTGTTGATGTAGGCATGAACGTTCTCCGCTTATGAACTCAACACTTACTTGATGCGCTGATAAAGGGAAGATCGATATCCTGAGCCACTATGGCATACACGCGTCGCCAGGGTTGGTTATCGATTAGATGCCAGCGGTGGCCGCCGCCTGTGGTGTCTTCCGCCAATAAAATGTCGCCGGGGTGCAGCGTGAATGAGTCGCCCGTGCGCGTCTCGAAAGTGAGTGTGCCGCTGAGCGTTAAGACGAATTGACGGTTGGGAGCGTCATGCCAACTAAAGCTACCGCCTTCGCTTGTTTCGCGAAAGGAGATGCTGGTCGTTTCGATGACATCGCTGAGCGAGTCGTGGCGCTCGCCTTTGGGAAGATCAATCCAGCCTTCTTCAAAACACGATTGATGATTACTGCCTGTCCATAACCTTACACATCGGAACATTACTGACTCCTGATTGTGAGTAGTGACAAAACGTGATGAAAAATAGAGCAATCATCTGAGTGTAAATACTAGTTCGGATTTTGTGAAATAAGATGCGTGACCAAAGCTAAATTTATGCTTAAGGTGAAGTGGATTTGATAATTTAAATATGGGCATGGGCTGGGGACTCCATGCCGCTATTCTTTTTATAAAAAAGGGATTGGCGCTTTTCTTGTTAGCCGCCAATTATCTCTGGCAGGCTCTATAACGTTTGTAAATAAAAGGAAACCACCATGGGAATCAAAAAAAAATTAACGCTAGCGGCAAGCATGTGTGCCTTGTTCGTGGCCATCACAGCGGATGCATGCACGCGCGCGGTATATCAGGGCCCTGATGACATGATTATCACGGCGCGCTCCATGGACTGGAGGGACGAAATACATCCGAACCTATGGTTGTTTCCAAAGGGAATGGAGCGTGATGGTGCGGCTGGACCCAACTCCGTCACTTGGACATCCCAGTATGGAAGTGTCGTTACCAGCGCGTTTGATATCGCAAGCACCGATGGCATGAACGAAAAAGGCTTGGTGGCTAACCTGCTATGGCTTGCTGAGGCAGAGTATCCTGACTTTGGGCCGGATGACCAGGGGCTTTCCGTGGCTGCATGGGTCCAGTATGTTTTGGACAATTTTGCGACCGTTGATGAGGCGGTGGAGGCGCTGCGCGATGAGCCTTTTGTGGTCGTCTCTGCTGAAATACCGGGCACCGCTCGATTTGCTACTCTGCATCTGTCAATTTCAGATGCCAAGGGTGATAACGCAATATTTGAGTATATCGACGGTAAGCTCACTATTCATCACGATATGTCATACAACGTGGTGACAAACTCGCCCACCTTCGAGCAGCAACTTTCGCTGGACGACTACTGGAGACAGATCGGTGGCTTGGTCATGCTGCCTGGCACAAACCGTGCCGCGGATCGATTTGTCAGAGCGTCGTTCTACATGGATGCCATCCCTAAAACGAGCGATACAAGAGTCGCTGTTGGCAGTGCCTTTAGCGTGATTCGCAATGCGTCTGTTCCTTTCGGCATCTCATCAGCAGAGGAGCCGAATATTTCTTCCACCAGGTGGAGAGCGGTATCTGATCAGAAACACCTTGTTTATTATTTCGAGACGGCACTTACGCCTAACACGTTTTGGGTGGATATGAAGGATGCCGACTTTACTGAGGGCGCGCCTGTTCGCAAACTCGGCCTCGAGAATAACAGTATTTATGCAGGCAATACGGTCAACGCGTTTGAGGACGCCGAGCCCTTTGAGTTTGCTGGCCTGTAAGGTGCGCTAAGGGCAGTTTTTTTGCTAGTTAGCTCATGAAATAGCCCTCTGTGTCGCGGTTGGCACAGGGGGCTTTCTCTTACTTAATAAAGCCAAGGAATAGAAAAAAACTACCGTTAGCTTGTTCGATTATTGTGATTAATACTAAAGTAATGGCGACTGGTACCGATATTAAATTAAGCACACCTATTTACTGATCGCTGCCCAGAGTTATCCATGCCAAAAATCGTGATCTGTTTCATTACGACCCTGCTACTGCTGGCACCTTATGCTCAAGCGAATACCGATGCGGCTGAGGCCGCGGCGCTGGCATGGCTTGATGCAATCGATAGTGGTGAGTATGAGCTGGCTTGGGAGGAGTCATCACCGCTACTGAAGAGTCCGCTTTCACCCAGTATGCTGGAGCGGACCATTAGCGCAGCGCGCCGTGACTTCGGGTCGGTGGAATCAAGACGCCGCACACGCGTCATCACGCAAACCTCTATGCCCGGTGCTCCCAAAAATGATTATAAAAAGTTCACCTATCAAACGCGTTTTGCCAACAAGTCTGATATTACCGAAACCATTACACCGCACTTTGAAGACGGCGTTTGGAAAGTAAGTGGATACTATGTGTACTGATCAGCAACAAGTGGATTGACCCGTTGCTATAACCGTGGGGTGTTGAATCTTCACGCAGACAAAAATGGCGTTCCCCGACGTGTTGTTCCACGGCGTGATGGCTTCAAAGTTGTGCTCGAATACGTGCACTTCAAAGTAGGGCTTAAGCAGCGTAATTAGCTCGGCAAAACTAACCGCGACCATGGGGTGTTCGCCGTTCCATACTTGGGTATCGCACGCGTTGGTTTTTGCAATACTAAGTTTGAGGGCCTGTTTTTCACCGCTGCCGCTGTAATGCCACCCGGAACGAAACGTGAAGGCATCGTCAGCTTTTTTAACGGTGTGGCTCACAAATAGATTGTTATCGATTTTATCTTTATCGACTGCGTTGAAGCAGAAAACCCCGCCACTCATTAAGGCGCTGTGCGCACTTTCAATACACGCTTTGAGCTTTTCAATTCCGTCGCTGTAGTGAATTGAATATAAAAAACAGGTAATCAAATCCTGCGGGTCGCTTACCTGGAAGTTGCCCATGTCCTGACACGTAAACTGAGCCTCAGGGCAACGTGTGGCGGCAATATCCAGCATGGGCTGGTTAATATCCAGCCCGCTGCTCACGTAGCCATTATCAATAAAATGGCGAACATGGGGTCCGGTACCACACGCTACATCGAGGTGAAGGTTGCCACCGTTACCAAAAATTTGATGAAGCCTTTGCACGGCGTTGCTTTGCGCCCGGTAGTCGATGTCTTCGCACATCACATCGTAATAGCCAGAAAGATCGGTATAGAGTGCGTTAAAAGACATGGCAGCCTGGATAGCTTGGGATTGAGGGTGGCGCATAGTAAACGAGTGGGACGGCTTTTAGAAGCCAGCAGTGCGGAAGGGGATTTTGATTAAGACATCGCAGGCCGTTGCACAGGCTTGCGATGTCTTTTTCGGTTTATAGCGAGATGTCAGGCACAAACTGCATGCTTACCGCCACCCGGTTCCAACTATTAATGGCCAGAATCACCGTAGTTAGCTCAAGAAGGTCCTGCTCACCAAAGGCGGCCAGAGCATTCTGGTAGGCGGTGTCGCTAACAGGCTGCTGGCTGATTAACGTAAGCGCTTCGGCCCACTCAAGGGCTGCACGTTCCTGTTCATTGAAGCAGGGGGCTTCCCGCCAGGCAGGCAGTACATCCAGCCTCACCTGATGCTCGCCGTCGTCTCGGGCTTCCTGAGTATGCATATGCTGGCAGAAGCAGCACTGGTTGATCTGGGAAACGCGTAGCTGAACGAGGTGGATGATGGCAGGCGTTACCGCGCTATTAGCCGCTACTTCGCCCAGAGGCACCAAATGTTTAGCAAGGCGAGGGGTTAGCTTGTAAACGACTTGTCGAGAAATACGCTGAGACATGGCAGTGACCTCGTTGATTGGTGAGGTCTCAGCATATAAAGGTGTGCGTACTAGGCCTTGTAAATTTGCGACAACTTGCGCTGGCGGTAAGAGGCGGGTGTTTCGTTGGTAAAAGATTGGAAGGCGTGGGTAAAGTGCGGCTGATCATAGTAGCCACAGTGGAGCGCTATTTCTGATAGCGGCAGGTCAGCTTCAAGTAAGCACCGTCGCGCTCGGTGGAGGCGAGCATACGTCACCAATGTGCCTGGCGAGACACCGACTTCATGTTTTAATCGACGTTCCAGGGTGCGTCGTGTTAACCCAACATTGGCAGCTAACTGCTCAGGTGGGAACTGTAACTGGTTAATAACCTGGATAATTCCTGGTACGGGGCTTTTGCTCATTAGTCGACTTTTGAGTAAACCCAGAAGCCATGTTTCAAGCAGGGCTAATCCTTTGGGTGCATCAAGCTGATAAAGGCGCTCCACCACCGGCATTAAACTGCTCATCCAGGAAGGTTTTATGTCATCGCCCAAGCAAAGATGCGCGTCTATACACTGTTCCGGGGCTAAGCCCAGGAGGCTATACATACTGGCCGGTTTAAACCGAATGCCCATACGGGGGATGGACGTATCAAACGTCTCAAGCAACATGTGTCTGTTAAAGCAGAGTGTGACGATGGGGCGAGAGCTTCCAAGGTGGATGATGAGGCTGGCGCCTGCGTCGGGGTAAAGCTTTTCTACGATGGGATGCGCAAGGGCGCTTTGCCCGCCCATCGACCAAAGGCATTGCACCCATGTGCGAAGGTTGGTGTCGGGCAGGCGCTGCTGGAAATTCAAATGAACGGCGTTACCGGGCAGAATAAAGTGGGCCATGGCGACAACCTGCTTTGTTGATGAATGGGCTTCATCGCATAAGCTGTATTAAACTGCAAATACATAGGCTACGAAAGCACTGTTTGGGCAGTGAAGCTCTCAATACTCAAATCGGTATGAGTAGCTGAGAACGGCGCCATACGCTAGGCGACATGCTTTCCTGCCGTGACCAGATTCTGCGCAGCTGGCGCTCATCTCCAAACCCGGATTCAGCGGCAATGTGCGCGAGTGTCCAAGTGGTTTCGGTCATTAACGCCTTGGCGCGCTGGAGTCTCAGGCCCGCAATATAATCGCCTACCAACATGCCGGTGAGGTGTTTAAACCGCCGCCGAAAATGGCGTTCGCTCATGGCGGCCTGTGTGGCGAGCATTTCCGCACGCCAAGGCTGTGAGGGAGCCGCGCAAAGGGTGTCTTGCACCCGGTGAATTCGTTCATCCACGTGGTTGCGCCCTTCAAGCCAGGCGCCCAGCTGGGGCTCTTGTCCGCTGCGGCGAAGGTAAAGTACCATCTCACGCGCAACGCTTAAGGCCAACTGGTGACCGCATGTACGGGTAAGCCAATACAGCATGGTATCGACGCCGGTCGAGATGCCCGCGCTGGTTAAATAGTGCCCATCTTCGATAAAGATGCAGTCGCGCTGTACCTTGGCTAGGGGCGCTTTGGCGCGTAGCTGATCAAGCAGCGAGTGATGCGTGGTGCAACGTCGTCCATTCAATAGGCCCGTTTCAGCGAGCAGCAGCGTGCCTGAGCAAACCGTCATCAGCGTATCGGCATACTGGGCGTTGGCCCTGAGCCAGCCGACACACGTTTGCTGCGCCAATGGCTCAATGCTGTTGCGGTATTGCCCTGGAATAAGCAGTAAATGCTGATGCGTTAGCTGCTCAGGCAGCGTATCTATGCCGCTAAGCGATAGCGGCCCGAGCCATTGCAAGGCTGCCTCCGGGCCGATATAACGCACGTCAATCTCTATAGACAGGCGGCTTGCGCATTGCAATACCTGCAGCGGGCCAATCAAGTCGAGCGGTACTTGCCCCGGCATCATCAATACCGCAATTCGTAATGGTTCATTCACACTTGCTTTGCCACTCATTGATGACATCCGTAGTGTTGATGATGCGCGCAAAGCGCTCTTCAAGAACCAGCTCTGTACGCGTTTTGATATCTTCCGCTGACCAGGTAATACCCTGGCGCGTCATGGGGAAGGTTAAAGTGGCGTCACTGACGAAGTCGACGCTAAAACCAAGGTCTGATGCAACGCGTGCTGTGGTTTCGC
The DNA here is from genome assembly GCF_052378905.1 of Halomonas sp. AOP22-C1-8. NCBI lineage: Bacteria > Pseudomonadati > Pseudomonadota > Gammaproteobacteria > Oceanospirillales > Halomonadaceae > Halomonas > Halomonas sp. AOP22-C1-8. Next base: position 24,317 of record NZ_JBQSYD010000039.1, read on the forward strand.
AGCACTGCTCAGTGCGAATGCCGCTGATCACAAGATGAGTAATGCCGCGCTCGCGCAGCCAGCTTTCAAGTAGCGTATCGCTAAAGGCGTTATGCACACGCTTGTTAAACGTGACGGCCACCTCATCGTTAAAATTCTCTAGCGGACAAACCAGGCCGTTTGCGGGGTCAAATGCACCTTGGCTGCCGGGCTCTTCATGAAGTATCCGTACAACGGTAATCTGATGGGCCTTTGCCGCGTTTAACAGGGCGCGCTGGTTCGGGCGCCACGCTTTAGCAAGTGATTCTACCCAATAATCACGCGCAGGGAAGGAGGATTGTATGTCGATCATGAGTAGTGCGGTGTTCGAGCGTGACATGGTAAGCCTCAATAGTAGTGCAGAAAGGCTATAGCCTAATAGGGTTCAGGTACGCGAACGATGTGCTGATCGGTCAAAAACCGGACAATATCGGACATCATTGTTTTGATGAGTAAAAACCAATAATTAGCTATGGAGTCTACTGCTTCGCCTACGGTATGCTTTTTTGAACTGCTTTCAGCTCAAGAGAACTTCATGGCCCTTATCGCAACGACTCCAGAACCCCCGTATTACGCCGTTATTTTCACCTCTGTGCGCACGGGTATTGAAGATGGCTATGATGACATGGCGGAGCGTATGGTTGAGTTAGCCATGCAGCAGCCAGGTTTTTTAGGCGTTGAATCGGCTCGAAATGAGGTGGGGGTTACGGTTTCCTACTGGTCTGACCTGGCCTCGATTAAAGCGTGGAAGGCGCATGCCGAACATAAAGAAGCACAGCGGCTTGGGCATCAGCAGTGGTATCAGCACTTTAAAACCCGAATTGCCAAGGTCGAGCGGGATTACGGTATCTAGCGGGTGCCACTTTCCTGGTCTTCTGCTTTATGTCGGCTACATCATCAAGCGCGTGAGTGCTTGTAGTCCCAGAGCAACCAACAGCACTATTACGCCCCCTATCAAGCTGGTGAACAACGCGTGGCGCTTCCATAGCAACAGCACTCGATTACCAAAGCGATAAACCAGCCAGGCTAAGCCATAGTAGCGAAGGCCACGAGCAATTAATGCCGCCAGCAAGAACAGCAAGCCTACGCTGTAGCCTACCAGGGAAGTGATCAGACAGCCCAATGTAGTGATGGTAGCCAAATAGCCATAGCATATTCTTTGAGCCGTTAATGCACTCGAACCACACTTTAGGACTTAGAGGCACGGTGGCAAGCAAAGCGTAAAGCCCTGCACCAATTCCTGGAAACAGCGCTATAAACCCTAG
>NZ_JBQSYD010000040.1:0-22493 GCF_052378905.1 Halomonas sp. AOP22-C1-8
TCGGCTGGGTTTTTTGTGTGCGTGGAAGAAAGAAAAAGATCTCCCCATGCGAGAGTCCCGGAGCGCCGGCCGGCGGATGGCCGCCCCGGTCATCGTCAGGCACTTATTGTGAAAAATCCCCCGGAGCTCAGGCCGCGGGGGATTTTTTTATGCGTGGAAAATGAAAAGCGGTGGCTGAAGCTTATGCTTACAAAACTATGCCTACAAAAATGCCCTGTAGCGCCCCGCGCGACAGGGCATTTAACGTTGTATGGCGAGCGAACTAGCCGCAGATCGCTTCCAGCGCCTCTATCAGGCTATCCATCTCATCGTCAGTGCCGATGGTAATGCGCAGGAAGTTATTAAGCTCAGAGGTATTGAAGTGGCGTACGAGAATGCCGCGTTCGCGAAGGCCCGCAAACAGTTGAGTGCCTGCATGCTCAGGATGTTGGGCAAGCACAAAATTAGCCTTGGAGGGTAATACCTCAAATCCTAATGCTTCAAGACGCTGACGGGTGCGTTCACGGGTTGTAATCACGCGCTCCCGGCTTGCGTCAAAGTGCGCTTTATCGTCAAGTGCAGCAATACCTACAAGGCTTGCCAGGCTATCTACCGGGTAGGAGTTAAACGAGTCCTTAACGCGGTGCAGGCCATCAATCAACTCCATTGAGCCAATGGCGTAGCCCAAGCGTAAGCCGGCTAGGCTGCGCGATTTGGAGAACGTGCCCGTCACTAGTAAATTTGGATAGCGATCAATTAATGCAATCGCGCTTTCGGCGCCAAAGTCGACATACGCTTCATCAACCAATACAACGCGATCCGTTACTCGCTTGAGTAGTGTTTCAATATCCTCAAGCGAATGCGCATGCCCGGTAGGCGCATTCGGATTGGCAAAAATCACTCCGCTACGCGCCGACGCGGTTCCCAGCGCCTCCAGATCAACTTCCCACTGCTCATTGAGTGGATGAGTGCGTAGCTCAACGTTATAGAGGTTGGCGTATACCGGATAAAAACTATAGGTAATCGATGGGGCATCAAGCGGTGCGCCGTGACAGAAGAAGGCTTGAAAAGCCAACGCTAGCACCTCATCTGAACCATTGCCCACAAATACCTGCTGGCTTTCAACGCCATACGTTTCAGCAAGTTTTGAACGCAGTGCGGCAGACGTTGGGTCGGGATAGAGACGCAAATGGTCGGTCGCGTAGTCACGCAGTGCCTGGCCGACGCTTGGCGCTGGCGGGTAAGGGTTTTCATTGGTATTGAGCTTGATAATACGCTCACGCGGCTGCTCCCCGGGTATATAAGGGGTTAGCGCTTTAACAGCGGGACTCCAGTATTGGCTCATGTGGGTAACCTGATTATCCTTGCATAATAGGCCATGGTCGCTTGATGCTCGCTTAAGCGCAAGCATTCCCCTTGCAATCAGGGGTGTGCGTTGCACCTTGTAACGGTTATGCTGTCATAATCGCGCGAAAGAAATGTATGACCAACACGATAAGGAGACACCCCATGCAATTCAGGAGTTTGCTAGCCGGTTCGGCTATGTTGGCATTGTTGGCAGGCTGTGCGACCGGCGGCCCTTCGGCCCAGGAAAGTGACGCAGGCGTTAGTGCGTCACAACAGCGCTACCAAGGCACACTGCCTTGCCGTAACTGTGATGGTATTGATCTGGACGTTACCATGGTGGGCGAAGAAACAAGCACACCTGATGAGCGTACTTTCACACTGGATGCGACGTATCGCAATCACCCTCAAACGCCTCCGCCGGAAAACTACGCAGGTAACTGGGAAGTGTTGAGCGGCACGCCGTCTGATCCCGATGCCTCTGTGTACGAGTTGACGCCCAATGGCGACGGCCAAATTTACTACTTTCAACGTATTGATGAACGTACGCTGGAGCTAATTGATCCAGAGCGTCGTCGCTTTGAAAATGGCGAAATGTTGCAGCTACAGCGTCAGTAAGTAAGCAGTAACATCCTAAGGCGGCCATTGGCCGCCTTTTGTATTTTATAGTCTGGTAATAGTGACAAAGAGTTAATATCAACGGGAGTATCAGCGCGGTGGCTAAAGCCAAAAGTGCCTTTGTATGTACCGAGTGCGGCGCGGAGTATCGCAAGTGGCAGGGCCAGTGCTCCAGTTGTAACGAGTGGAATACGCTGAGCGAAATTCGCCTGGCCAGTGCGCGGCCCGGAAGCGGAAGCAGTGGGTCAGGTCGGGGAGGTTATGCGGGTGACCTCTCCCGGGATGTGGTTGATTTAAGCAATGTCGACCTAAGTGAAGTGCCACGGCTAAGCTCCACCTTTAATGAGTTTGACCGTGTGTTGGGCGGTGGCTTGGTGCCGGGTTCTGCGGTACTGCTTGGGGGTAACCCTGGTGCGGGTAAGTCCACGCTACTGCTGCAAACGGCCTGTAAGCTGGCCCAGCAGCGGCGCATTTTGTATGTCACCGGTGAAGAGTCATTGTCTCAGGTCGCCATGCGTGCCCATCGCCTGCAGCTGCCTACCAGCGGCTTGAAAATGCTTGCGGAAACCAGCGTTGAGACCATCCTGGCCGTGGCTGAACGTGAGAAGCCTGAAATATTGGTGATCGACTCTATCCAAACCATGCATCTGGAGGATATTAGCTCGGCACCGGGCGGGGTGGCCCAGGTACGTGAGTCCGCCGCTGCGCTTACCCGCTTTGCCAAGCAAACCAATACGGTGCTGTTGCTGGTGGGCCATGTCACCAAAGATGGCACGCTGGCAGGCCCCAAGGTGCTGGAACACATGATCGATGCGTCGCTTTTGCTGGAAGGTGGCGCTGACTCCCGCTTTAGAACCCTGCGCGGTCAGAAGAACCGCTTTGGTGCGGTGAATGAGCTGGGCGTCTTCGCCATGCTGGAGCAAGGCTTAAAAGAGGTTAAAAACCCCAGTGCCATTTTTCTCTCGCGCCAGGAAGAGCAAGCGCCAGGCAGCCTTGTCATGGTGGTGTGGGAAGGCACTCGCCCTATTCTTGTCGAAGTACAGGCGCTGGTTGATGAATCCGCTTTGGGGAATCCACGCCGTGTGGCGGTTGGGGTAGACCAAAACCGTTTAGCCATGCTGCTGGCCGTGCTCAACCGCCATGGCGGTCTTTTTACCGGCGACCAGGATGTTTTCCTGAACGTGGTGGGCGGGGTGAAAGTATTGGAGACCAGCGCGGACCTGGCCGTACTGCTTGCGGTCGTCTCCAGCCTACAAAACCGCGCGTTACCCAAGGAACTGGTAGTGTTTGGCGAAGTGGGGCTTTCTGGTGAAATACGCCCGGTACCCAGTGGGCAGGAGCGTATTGCCGAGGCCGCCAAACACGGTTTTTTACGTGCCATTGTACCTCGTGCGAATGCACCCAAGCAGTCACCCAAGGGGATGGAAGTCATTGTCGTCGATAAGCTTAGCGACGCGCTAGAGGCGCTTTAAGTAGGCTACGCTATAAGAATTGTTATTCAGGCTGTTATAACAACTGTTCTAAAGACAAGCAGTGCCAAGGAGAGACACAATGAGCTCAATTCGCCTAACCCAATACAGTCATGGCGCAGGCTGTGGCTGTAAAATAGCCCCGGATGTACTGGACAGCATTCTCGCCAAAGCGGGGCCGGTAGCCGGGCATAAGCAGCTCATTGTGGGCAATCAAGGACGCGAAGATGCCGCTGTCTATGACCTGGGCGATGGGCGAGGCATGATTGCCACTACCGACTTCTTTATGCCGATTGTCGATGACCCGTTTGATTTTGGGCGAATTGCTGCCACGAACGCCATCAGTGATATTTACGCCATGGGCGGTACGCCGGTCATGGCGCTGAGTATTCTCGGCTGGCCATTAGACAAGTTGAGCGCGGAGATTGCCGGCGATGTCATTGCCGGCGCCCAGGGCGTTTGCCGTGAGCTGGGTGTCGCCTTGGCGGGAGGCCATTCGATTGATGCGCCCGAGCCCATTTTTGGCCTGGCAGTGAATGGGCTGGTCGACCTGGACAAGCTAAAGCTCAATAGCCGCGCTAAGCCGGGTGATCTGCTGTTTTTGACCAAGCCGTTAGGCGTTGGGCTGCTGACCACTGCAGAGAAGCAAGGCCTGCTGGAAGCAGGGCATCACGGGTTGGCTCGGGAAACCATGCTTAAATCCAACCGTATCGGCGTCAAGCTTGCCGATGTAAAAGGCCTTAATGCCATGACCGACGTTACCGGGTTTGGCTTAGCGGGGCATTTGTCGGAAATATGCAGCGCAAGCAACGTCATGGCCCAGATAGATTTTCGCCGCCTACCTCGGCTGGCTCAGGCAGAAACCTATCGTCGTCAAGGGGCCGTTCCCGGCGGCACACGGCGCAACCGCGATGCCTTAGGTAAAAGCTTGCCTGATATGGATGAAGCTCACTGGCAGTGGCTATGCGACCCGCAAACGTCAGGCGGCTTACTACTAAGTGTCGACCCTGCTTGGCAAGATGATGTTGAACGCATTGGCCGCGAGTTCGGCTTATCGCTTCAGCCGTTTGGCGTCATGAAAGCCCGTGAGAGCGAGGCGCTGATCGAGGTGGTGGGATAGTGCTTGAGAGAGTGCCTGAAACAGCGAGCGACAGCGGCGCCAGAACTTCATGTGGGGGATTGGGACAGCTGTTGGGAGGCCGCTAAGCAGTGGAGCGCCTAGTGGCTATCTTTCGGCGTGGTTAGCTCACTCTAAGCCATTGCGTCATGATGCGATCAAGCAGCGGTGCCAGCTGATGAAAGCGCGTTGCGTCTTCCAGGATCTGACTACTTTCCTGGCGAAAGCGGTCTGCTGCGGAAGAGGTAGGCGTAGTGGGCTCGGCATACTCAAGTCGCTTTTTCACATTGGCAAGCGTTACCTCAAAAAGGCAAAGCAAACCGATGACGCGGCCGCTGTCCCAGCTAAAGCCTTGCAGCGGTGCCGCCGCACTGCCGCCCAACGGCAATGCATTATCGGGCAAGCTAAATACATAACGATGCCACATAAAGGCTTCAAACTTCTCGGGTAAGTCAAACGGGCTTTCTGGGGCCAGCGATACGGTATGCCAACCTCTTTCGGGATACGTACCTGGAGCGATGATTGCCTCAAGTGCCTGAGCGATCCACAGGGCCCCCAGGCCAATGCCCATCATGGGCTTTTGACCATCAAGATAACGGTTAATCAATTTGTTTTCGGCTTTAAACCAGGCAGGCGGCTGATCTATAAACGTTTCAGGGCCATCCAGCACGATTAACGCATCGCTTTCTGCCGGACGAGGCGTTAACTCGTCGGCATAAAGATGAAAAATAGTGTAACTATGTCCCATACTGCTTAACCAATCCGTTAAGCGGGCGGGAGCATGATCAGCGCCGTGCTGTAGCAAATGAATATGCATGGTAATCTCCTCGCCGGCCTTACACAGTAAAGGCTGTCAGTGTTAATGACAGCGCGAGTTCGACCATAACGTATTGCCCCCATTTCACCAATATCACGCGTTAGGAAATCAGTATGGCGTCCAAGCCCCCAGGATTTTACCAGCAGTTGCAACTGCTTCCGCTACCGGCTCAGCAAGCGTTTATGGCTGCATTATGTGAGCGCCTGCTGCCTAATTACGCCCTGTACGAGCAGACCACTGGCCAAGGGGATATTCACACGCTGCGTACCGTAATTAGCCTGGTTTGGGAGCGCTTAAGCGTGCCCAACGCGAGCATTGATTTTGCGCGTCAGGCGGAAAAGTTGGCGGAGTGCGAACCGCCTGCTGACGATGAAAGTTTTGGTGCGCGTCGTGCGCTGGACGCGGTGGTTTCCCTGTCGGCGTTGTTGGACACACTGCAAGGCGACTCTCCCGAAGCCGTGCTGGATGTGAGCCGTACGTCACGTGCCGGGGTACGTGCCTTTATCGAACTTACTGAAGGCGAAGAGGATGCCCAAAAGCTTGCTTTACTGATTCGGGACCATCCGTTAATGGCCGACGAAAATGATTTTCAGGACGCGGTTTTGGAAGCGCTCAGTGAACCGCTAAACAAAGCCGCGCTTAAGGAAATACGCACGCTAGGGCGTAACGGCGGTATTAGTAATCTGGGCCTTAGCCTTGAGGAAGATGATGAGTGAGGCTTGGCCTGCCTAAAAGCGCAGGCCTGCGGTTACCATCATGCCAGCGGTGCCGAAAATGATGAGGTCAGACTCAAAGTGCCCCCACTGCATACCAATGCTGGGCAGCAGGGCGGGTGCGGTTTCAAGGTGGTTGAGAGGGATTTTGTCCCGATACTCACCTTTATAGCCATGCAGGAGCCCACCGGTGAGTTTGGCCCTGACGTTAATCTCTTTGAACTGCCAAAGGGGGAATTCACGCCCGGCATAAACGTACCAGGTGGGCTGATTATACGAGTTTTTAAACCACGCCGTACCTGCCAGCCAACGCTCCGGGTTATGTAACTCAATGCCGATCAAATTCTGCTGATTGTTATGATCTGGCTGTGGATCAAAGTGGCGGGTTAACAGGCTGGTTTGCACCAGCGTATGGTCCAGCTCAAGCGTCGGAGGCCAGTCCGGTAAGGTGAAGGCTGAGGCAGATGCGCTCAGCCATAAACCAGTTAGCCCTCCCAACCATGGGAAACAACGGGGCATGTAATACTCCTAAAAAGGGACTGGGCAACAAAAATGTTACAGACGCATCTCGATACCGCGTTCTGCCATATAGCGCTTTGCTTCAGGGATCGTATGCTCTCCAAAGTGGAAAATACTGGCGGCCAGCACCGCATCCGCACCACCTTTCAATACGCCGTCCACCAGGTGATCCAGATTGCCCACGCCGCCAGATGCAATCACTGGCACGCTCACGGCTTCTGAAATCGCGTGGGTCACGCCAAGGTCAAAGCCGATTTTGGTGCCATCACGGTCCATGCTAGTGAGCAGCAGCTCGCCCGCGCCAAACTCGACCATTTTTTTGGCCCACTCCACCGCATCAAGCCCGGTTGGGCGGCGGCCGCCATGCGTGAAAATCTCCCAGCGCGGCGGCTCGCCTTCATTGGAGACGCGCTTGGCATCAATCGCCACTACGATGCACTGGCTGCCAAAGCGTTCCGCAGCTTCGCGAACAAATTCAGGATTCGTAACGGCGGCGGTGTTGATCGACACTTTATCCGCGCCTGCATTCAGCATTGTACGAATATCGTCACAGCTGCGAATACCGCCACCCACCGTCAGCGGAATAAACACTTCCCCTGCGATGCGTTCGACCATTTCGACAGTAGTGTCGCGGCCTTCGTGGCTAGCGGTAATATCCAGAAAGGTAATTTCATCGGCACCCTGCTGGTTATAGCGCTGGGCAATCTCGACCGGGTCGCCTGCGTCACGAATGCCGACAAAGTTGACGCCTTTCACCACTCGCCCAGCATCAACGTCCAGGCAGGGAATTATACGCTTGGATAAGCTCACGCTCCGCCTCCTGTTAGCTGGTCGCTAAGACGTTGTGCTTCAGCCACATCCAGGCTGCCTTCGTAAATGGCACGACCGGTAATGGCGCCTAAAATACCGCTATCGGCGACATCGCACAGCGCTTTAATGTCATCCAGATTGGTCACGCCCCCAGAGGCGATGACCGGTAGGCCGCCTTCGCGAGCCAACTGAGCCGTTGCTTCAACGTTAACGCCTTGCATCATGCCGTCACGGGCAATGTCGGTATAGACGATGCTGGAGACGCCGTCATCAGCAAACCGCTTCGCCAAGTCGACGGCTTTAACGCTTGAAACTTCTGCCCAGCCGTCGGTGGCCACGAAGCCGTCTTTAGCGTCCAAGCCAACAATCACGCGACCTGGGAAAGCGCGGCACATTTCACCCACAAACGCGGGCTCTTTAACCGCCTTGGTGCCGATAATCACGTAAGATACGCCTGCCTTCAGGTAGTGCTCAATGGTTTCAGCAGTACGAATGCCGCCGCCAATTTGAATGGGCAGGTTGGGATAGGCACGTGCGATGGCCGTCACGGCATCGCCATTGACCGGCTTGCCTTCAAACGCGCCATTCAAATCGACCAGATGAAGGCGGCGCGCGCCAGCTTCTACCCAGCGCGCGGCCATAGCGACGGGATCATCGCCGTAAGAGGTCGCATCATCCATACGCCCCTGTTTCAACCGCACACACTGGCCGTCTTTGAGATCAATCGCAGGAATTACCAACATAACTAAACCTCTTAGGGCGTCCAGGTGACAAAGTTTTCGAGTAAGCGTAGGCCTGCTCGGGAGCTTTTTTCCGGGTGGAACTGTACGGCAAAGGTGGCGTCGCGGCCAATCGCCACGTGGGCACTGACATCGCCATAATGCGTGGTGCCAAAAACCTGGGCATCGTCGGCAGCATTCCCGTAATAACTGTGCACAAAGTAGAAGTGCTCGTTGTTATCAATGCCTGCCCATAGCGGATGGTCATGGCTTTGTTCCACCAGGTTCCAACCCATGTGCGGCACTTTTAAACGCTGTTCGTGCGCGTCGCGCATCGTGGTCGGAAAGCGATCCACGCTGCCCTTGAAGAAGCCCAGACAGTCGACGCCGCCGTTCTCTTCGCTTCGCTCCATTAACATTTGCTGACCCACGCAAATGCCCAGCAACGGTTTCGCCTGACGTGTTAGCACATCATCAACCAAACCACGCAGCTCCGTGCGTTCAAGTTCACCCACACAGTCGCGAATAGCGCCCTGGCCTGGCAGTACCAGGCGGGTGGCGCCTAAAATGCGCCGCGGGTCACGGGTGATAATGACGTTCTCGTGCGTTACATGTTCAAGCGCCTTCGCGACAGAATGTAGATTACCCATCCCGTAGTCGATTACCGCAATAGTCATGAAGCGCTCCTTGATCGAGTGAACGAACGGTTACCTGAGCTGTTTACTGTACTGATATATGTACTGATATATGTACGACAGCCCGCCATTACAGGCTCCCTTTGGTGGAAGGCATCTGCCCCACCATGCGTGGATCTTCTGCCACCGCCATGCGTAGAGCGCGTCCAAAGGCTTTAAAAATTGTTTCGGCCTGGTGGTGAGCGTTAAAGCCTTTAATGTTGTCAATATGCAACGTGACGCGCGCATGATTAACGAACCCTTGAAAAAACTCCCAGAACAGCTGGGTGTCAAGACGGCCTATGGTTGCGCGCGTAAACTCGACATCCATATAAAGGCCGGGCCGACCAGAGAAGTCGATCACCACGCGGGAGAGTGCTTCATCCAGCGGCACATACGCATGGCCATAGCGATAAATGCCGCGCTTGTCGCCAATCGCTTCATTAAATGCCTGGCCCAGAGTAATGCCCAGATCTTCAACGGTATGGTGTTCATCAATATGCAAATCGCCTTTGGCGAGGATATCAAGGTCTATCATCCCGTGGCGTGCAACCTGATCAAGCATATGATCCAGAAAGGGAACGCCCGTCTCGCAGCGAAGGAGGCCTTCGCCATCCAGATTGACGCTGACGGTGATCTGGGTTTCATTGGTATCACGGCTAACCGTGGCAATACGCGCTGCCATGTTGCATCTCCTGCGCTCTAGCGCATTCTGAAGGGAAGGCGATGGGTCGCACTGTTTCATCGCTCTGTTATTAGGACATATATCTGCGGCAAAGCGATCATTATAGAGAATCGGCGCCCCCATCCGCTACAATGCGCGCAATGTAGCCGCCCTTTTAGGCATTAAAAATAGCAGTTTTGCTGCTTTGGCGAAGAGGAGTTCATCATGCCGGTGACACTGGAGCGCGTCGACCAAGCCTGTTGGGAGAACGATGAGCAAGTGCGTCTCGATTTGATACGCATTTATGAGGATGCACCGAAAGAGCGAGTGCCTGCTCAAGCGGTCCTGCCTTTTATAGAGCAACATTTAAAAGCGAAGCACTTTTTTGCTTGTGCGCACTTTAATGATCGTTTGTTGGGGGCGGCGGCTATTCAAGAAGGGCAAGACCGAGCATGGTGGCTTTCAGAGCTATGTGTACGCAAAACCACACGCCGCCGCGGCGTTGGCTCGCGGCTAATGGCGTTGCTGGGTGAACAGGCCAAGCAAGAGGGGCGTAAACTGCGTATTGACATCTCATCGCTACCGTTGGCCGACCAGGTGCTGCTCTCCAAGCTTGGCTATCGCCCTGGCACCAGTGCCGAAAGACCCACATCGGATCAACCTCTTACCAGCAATTTTGTTGAGTTAGACCCACAAGGGAAAGGGTAATGAAACAGTTATTACGTATTTTGCTGGCTGCTGTCGGCATTCTCGCCATTGTAGGGGTGGCGGCGGTGGTTTATGTGACCACCTTTCTTGACCCCGAAGATTTCAAGCCACGCCTGACGTCCGTTGTGGAAGAGCATACGGGGCTGCACCTGGCGCTTGATGGGCCGATCACATGGTCTTTCTATCCACGCATTGGGGTAAGCGTTGAGCAAGCGCGTGCCTGGCTGCCCGAGCAATCGGAAGAAGATACATCGTTTGCTTCTATACAGCGCGCCGAGGTCAGCGTCGCTTTTGCGCCATTATTGCGCGGCGAAATTGCAGTTGACGGCTTAACGCTGGACGGCATGCGCCTAAACCTTGAGCGGGACGAGGCAGGTGAAGGCAACTGGGAGCCGCTGGTCGAGCGTTTGGCTGAAGGTAGCGATGAAAAAGCACAAACCGTGCTGGCGCCAGCAAGCGCAGGGCCGAATGCCGATGCGGGCAACCTTTCCGTTGTATTGAACATCGCCAGTGTTGAAGTAAAAGACGCCGATATTCGTTTTCGCGATGCGCAAAGCCAAGCGCTGTGGCGCCTGCAGTCGCTGAATGTTTCCGGCAGCAACGTCAATCCGGTAAGTCCTTTCCCTTTAAAAGCCATGTTTACGCTAACCAAACATAATCGTTTGGATGCTGAAGTGCTGGAGCGCACGCCGGATTTAACCACCGATATTGACCTTGAAACACGCATGCGCCTTAAGCTCGCAGAAGACAGCGTGGTACTGGAAAATACCCGTTTAAGTACAAACACACGTTTGCACCCAGACAGTGAGCCCCAGCGGCTTGGTTTAAGGGCGGCTGAAATCGTCGCACGTATGGAAGAGAAGCAGTTAAGTATTACCGAAGGCGTACTAGAAGCTGGCCTGCAGGACCCTGAAAAATGGCAGGGGAGTTTAGCGTTGGCGCTAGCCTTTGGTTTGGAAAGTAACTGGCAGGCGCAAACCGCACAGCTAAAGGAGCTACAGCTGACCGGGCCTGATGGTCTGCGCGTGAGTGGCCACCTGAATGTCGAGCAGATGTTTGATGCTCCTCAATATCGTGGCCAGATGACCGCCGCGCCTTTTACGCTGCGTCCGTGGTTGACTCGTACAGGCGTTGAATTGAATACCACTAGCGAGGCAGCGCTTAGCGATATCGCCATGACCAGCCCCATTGAAGGGGATGAGCAGCACGTATCGCTACCTCGGCTATCGCTGGTTGTCGATGACAGCACCTTTACAGGGCAAGTTGCTGCCGCGCTGGATGGGTCGCAGTTAACGTTTGATCTGGAAGGCGATAACCTGAATGTTGATCATTATCTTCCAGGTCCCGCAACGTCTCAGCAGGCAAGTTTAGGCTTATTGCGCAGGGCGTTTGCCCAGAGTGCAGAGACGTTTCTGCCGCAAGCATGGCTCAGTGAGTTGTCAATGGAGGGCGACCTACGTGTCGATACACTTCTGCTGGGAGGTCTTACCTTTAATGACACGCGCTTGCAGCTACAAGGTGAGGAAGGCCTTCAGCAACTGACCGCCTTTGACGCGCGCTTTTATGGCGGAGAACTTAGTGCTTCAGGCCAGTTGGATGCCCGCGAGCAGGTAATGGAGTGGGCGCTGGCCCCGACCATTAATAATGTGCAAATGGCATCGTTGATTGAAGCACTCAGTGATGAGGACGAGCCTTCTCCGCTGAGAGGACGCTTGCATCTGGATGGCGAGCTAACGTCCCGTGGCAATACCCGTGAAGCGTTGGTCAGCAACCTGAATGGACAGTTGGATGGGCGCCTTAATGAAGGTGCGATTTTAGATATTAATATTTCTCAGCAGATGTGTGAACTGGCAGCCCAGGTAGAAGGCGAAGGAACCGTCCGCGACTGGCATAACGATACGCGCTTCGAGCGTTTTGATGCGACGTTCCAGATACGTAATGGCGTCATGAGCAGTGACAACCTGAACATCACCCTGCCGGGGATCGAAGTTAACGGAAAGGGCGAGCTGAATTTCAACAGCCTGAACTTTGATACGCGTGCAGATGCACGGTTAGCGAATACCGCCGATGCTGCCTGTGAAGTGAACCCTCGCCTGGAGCAGTTGCCGCTGCCCGTTCGCTGTGAGGGCCACATTGGCGATGCAACCAGCGAATGGTGCCGCATTGATCGAGACGCTTTTCAGACCGCCGTGGTTAACCTGTTGCGTAACGAAGCTGGAAACCGTGTGACTACGGAGCTTGAGGAGCGCGTAGGCGGTTCGTTGGATCAGTTGGATGAGCGCTTGGGTGAAGGCGCCGGCCAAAACCTTCGCGAAGGTATTCGCCGCCTCTTCAACTGAACATCCCTATAAGTCAGTCTGCGCCGGCTAAATGCCGGCGCTTTTTTATTGGTATACGCTGATTGGCTCATTCAGCCAAAGACGTTACGAACACGCTAGCGAAGGAGTCCCAATGGCTGATATGCCAACCCCAAGGCTTGGAGCAAGCGAGTTTTATCGCCGCCTGCTTGCCTGGTTTGACCAGTATGGTCGGCACGACTTGCCTTGGCAGTCGCCCCGTAGCGCTTACCGAGTGTGGGTTTCGGAAATTATGCTTCAGCAGACCCAAGTGGCGACAGTGATCCCTTACTTCGAGCGCTTTATGGCTCGCTTTCCAACGCTTGAGTCGCTCGCTCTCGCTCCTCAGGATGAGGTGTTGCACTTATGGACCGGGCTTGGTTATTACGCCCGGGCGCGCAACCTGCATAAGGCCGCTCAGCTGGCGCTGGAGGCGCACAACGGCGAACTGCCCACTGAAAGTGTCGATGCGCTAGTCGCTTTGCCTGGCATTGGGCGGTCAACGGCAGGCGCAATTATCGCCCAGAGTACCGGCAACCGAGCCGCCATTTTAGATGGCAACGTAAAACGCTCGCTAACGCGATTACACGCTATTCCTGGCTGGCCCGGTAAGCCTGCTGTCGAACGAACGTTGTGGGCGCTGGCCGACTACTACACGCCGTCCACACGCTTGGCGGACTTCACGCAGGCGATGATGGATTTTGGTGCCACCTTATGTAAGCGCAGTAAGCCTGACTGCACATGCTGCCCGTTTAATGATGTATGCCTGGCGTACGCTCAGGGTGAGCCACAGCGCTATCCTGAATCCAAACCCAAGAAAGCGTTGCCCACTCGCTGTACGATTATGCTCCTGCTACGCGATTCCCAAGGGCGCGTCTGGTTGGAGCAGCGCCCGCCTAGCGGTTTGTGGGGCGGGCTATGGAGCTTGCCGCAATTCGACACGCACAGTGAACTGAACGACTGGCTTGAACAACACGTTGTATCGCCTAAACGTGAGACGGCCATGCCAGGCTTCCAGCATACCTTTAGCCATTTTCGTCTTGAGATTACCCCTCAGCCGGTTTCCTGCGATAGGCTGAGTGAGGTAAGAGAGCACGGGGTGTGGTTTGATGTTAACCACCCCCGGGAGCTTGGCTTGGCGGCACCTGTCAAAGCGCTGCTGGGTCAACTGGCATCTTTTACCCTTAACTTAGCGCCCGGGCGTGTATAAGGCCTTCGGCGTTACTGTCCACCAAGGAGTTATCAATGAGTAATACGGTTTTTTGTCGTAAGTATCAAAAAGAGCTGCCAGCTCTTCCGTTTCCACCGCTACCCGGCAAGCAGGGCCAGGAGATCCAGGCTTCTGTATCCAAGCAGGCGTGGGAAGAGTGGCAGGCGCTGCAGACCCGTTTAATCAACGAAAAGCACCTGAATATGCTCGACCCGGAAGCGCGCGCCTACCTGATGGATCAAATGCAACGCTTCCTGAATAACGAAACCACCGACCAGGCCGAGGGCTATGTGCCGCCTACGCAGGTGTAGTCGAATGTTCAGACAGGCGGCAATCGCAGGAATTACGGGCGTTTCAGTCCTACGCCGTTAGCCGTAGAGTTAACCCTAAGCGACGGTTAGAAAAGAAAGTTTCACAAAGGTGTTGACGAAAAGCTGAGTTTTTAGTTTAATACGCACCGTTGGCAGCGGCCAGATAGCTCAGTTGGTAGAGCAGGGGATTGAAAATCCCCGTGTCGGCGGTTCGATTCCGTCTCTGGCCACCAAACGTTGGGGTATCGCCAAGTGGTAAGGCACCGCTTTTTGGTAGCGGCATTCCCAGGTTCGAATCCTGGTACCCCAGCCATTGCCAACAAGATTTCTTGTTGATTGCGAAGCCTAACAGCGAAGCAATCATTTTCTCAAGAAAATGTGAAGCGCCGACATAGCTCAGTTGGTAGAGCAACTGACTTGTAATCAGTAGGTCCCGGGTTCGACTCCTGGTGTCGGCACCATCGAAAGATGGTTAAAAGCAACACATTAGAGAATTAGATTAAGCCGTCCGAAAGGGCGGCTTTTTTGTGCGTGCTATAAAAATAAACATAAAGAAGTAACTATAAAGGCAGGCATAACGCTTATTAGTTGGCGCGATGAGAACTGGTAAAAAAGATGAGTAAAGTGGGTGCTGAAAATGGCGGGATACTAATGTAGCAGAGATTATCTAACATGGGTGATAAGGCCGTCCATGGCCTGTCGCGCGTCCTTGATCCTTTCGCATATTGCTTTCCGAACCCTTCCATGGGCTGGCGCGACTCAAGTGAGCTACTGCGATCCGTAGCAGGTACGATTCTAACGGCTTTGGTAGGAAATGATGTAGTCAATCGCTGATATTTTTGTAAGCATTCTCTTACATTGATTCTGTATAGTGTTTTGTTTCAATGGCTTATGGTCGTTATGCTGGGTTTTTGATAAATAAAAAAATAGGCTTTCTGGTGGCTGCTTGACCATCATTTCCGGCTTGGGCAGCGCTGGTATTCATTTTTCCTACCTTGGCACCCCGCAGCTGCAAAAACAGGAGCAGGAAGCACCATGGCCCAACTAATTCTCGTGAGTATGCAATAAGGTTGCTTTAACCATCGCTTTATTCATTTTCAATGATTTGAAATCGCTTTCACGCTATTACTTCCAGTTTTATCTAAAAAATAGTTATACGAAAAAATTACGTAAGTTAAATAGTAATGGGGTACGTTCTCTTTATATCTTTGCTTGCGGTAGAAAAAAGCGTTGTTAGTCCTGTGTTGTTTTATCTTAGCGCTGTATTTTAATAACAGCAAAACAACGTGGCGACAAAGATTAAAGATTTCCATTATCTGTCGTATCTCTTGAAATGGCTTTGGGGTTAGCTACGCTCAAATTACTCGATTGGTTAATCGAGTTAATGATTGATATGTTTTTGCCGAAAGCATGAAAAGGAGATGAATCATGGCTAATGATCGCAAAGATAATGGAATGAGTCGCGAACAGGCAGGACAGAAAGGTGGTGAAGCCACCTCAAAAACGCATGGTAAAGAATTTTATGAAGATATCGGCCATAAAGGCGGCCAAAAGAGCGGAGGTAACTTCGCTAATGATCCGGAGCGAGCTTCCGAAGCCGGTAAGAAAGGTGGAGAGAACAGCCACGGTGGTAATTCCTGATGGTGGCCGGTCAGGTCGATTAGGTTTTACATAACCACTTAGCTTAAACGTTGCCCCTTGTAAATATGTCAGTAATAGCATCTAAGCAAGTTGCTGCTTAAAGGGGAGTGTACAGAGGCCTTCAATACTTAACTAAACGCGATCAGATATTTCATTTGATGGGCTCGCAAGGAAGCGCTTTGTTTAGAAGGAGCTGTTAGTAATGAGGCTGGTACTGCGTAACGTTTAAGTCTGCTGCCAGGAAGTCTTCTTCCTGGCAGTTAATCCAGGAGGCTGTACTATGTTCCACCATTCAGCAAAGCTGCAATATCCAGTCAAAGTCGATAAACCTAATCCTGAATTTGCCATGTTGCTTCAACAGGCTATCGGCGGTGTAGAAGGGGAAATCCGGGTAGCAATGCAATATTTCTTCCAGGCAATGGGAGCGCGGGGCGATGATCGCATTCGCGATCTTCTTATGTCGACGGCTACAGAAGAGCTTGCGCATGTCGAAATGCTTGGTCATGCGGTTGCGCTTAACCTGGAAGGTGCGCCCGTCTCTTACCAGGAGGCTACCGCAGAAGATCCCGTCATGAATGCCATTCTAGGCGGAGCGAACCCACGCCACCTGTTGTCATCTGGGCTTTCTGCCGTGCCGGTCAATGCTAATGGCGTGCCATTCGATATGAGCCACATCTATGCCACGGGTAATGTGGCGGCAGATATGCTCGCTAACGTGACCGCGGAGGCAAGTGGTCGAGTATTGGCATCGCGTCTTTATAACTGGACGGACGACCATGGCATGAAAGACTTCCTCTCTTTTCTGATTGCGCGTGATACCTACCACCAGCAGCAGTGGTTAGCCGTCATTGAAGAGTTAGGCGGACTTGGAGCACACCTTCCGATACCGAACGCTACCCCTGAAGATCACGAAGCCATGCAGCATTCGTACTACTACCTCAATACCTTGCTGGATAAAGAAGCGCCGAAAGGCCGCTGGGCGGAAGGCCCCTCATTTGACGGTCGTAGCGAATTCACGGCACGCCAACAGCCAGAGCCGGAAGGCCAGGCGCCTACGCTCGGCATGGCAAAGGAGAAATCGGGCGCTCAGAAAGAGCAGATTGATCCGTCAAAATAAGTCGTTATACATAACTCAGTTATTTAAAAGGAGTCAGCACGATGGAAACCCTGTCTCTGGAAACCAAGTATTTGGAAAACTGGTTACGTGATGCGCATGCTATGGAAAAGCAAGCTGAGGAAATGCTGGAAAAGCAGGCAGAACGATTAGTTGATTACCCTGAGCTTAAGGCGCGTATTGAGCAGCACTTAAATGAGACCCGCCATCAGTCGGATCGCTTGGAGCAGGCCATGGCTGGTTTGGATATTGATACCTCAGCCCTCAAGGATCTGGGCGGTAAGATAACCGCCTTTGGTCAAGCGCTTGGCGGCATGATGATGGGCGATGAAGTCATGAAAGGAAGTATCGCCTGTTACGCTTTTGAGCACTTTGAAATCGCCAACTATAAAGCTTTGATTCAGGCTGCGGAAAGCTCGGGCCATGCGGGCGTCGCTCAAGTATGCAAAGAGATCCTTCAGGAAGAGATTGCCATGGCGGATTGGCTGGCGGATCATCTGGAGTCTACGACCACACAATTTTTACAGCGTGCTGATGATGATGGCCAGCGCGCTAAACGTTAAGCGCTACCTATCGAAATTCGTTTAACCTGCTACTTTTTAATGCACAAAAAAAGCCGCCTAATGCATGTAGGCGGCTTTGCTCGGTTGGGGAAGGTGGTTTGTTAATCCCCGCCTTCTTTCCATGCCAACTTTTCTACAGCAGGTCGCGTGGAATTGTAGACTCCCAGTTTTTGGAAAATACCCGATACTGCCCTTCATAAGCATCCATCTGGGCATGAATAATAAAGTCCGTTTCAGTGCAGCTCAGCACGGTCCGGGTATACACTTCTGTATGCCAGTCATCCCGCTGAAACGAGCTTTCCGTCATCGTCTCGCCACGTGCTGACGTAAAATCATTGCCTACCGTGGTGTAATATTCGCGGGCGCACCGATGAATCTCGGTACCGATATCGTTAATGCGAAAGCACCCTTGGTCATTGATGACTTCCAGCGTTGAACCTTTGGCCGCCAGATCTTGATGCAGCAACCAATTATGCTTGCTGGGTGCCAAGTGAGTGATCTCAAGAGGCGGTGCCGACTGGGGCGCTTCAAAGTGCGTTAAGCCATCCTCATGATGGTCTGCGGTACGTACAGGCAGTTTAAGCACACACTGGTTAAAGGAGATGTCCACCTGGGCAGGTTTGGGAGGAAGCCAGGCAAGAGGCCAATAAGACGTTGAGACAGAAAGGCGTAATTGATGTCCTGCGGGAAATTTCTGAGCAATACCGTTCATCTCTATCGTCACCCGGTAAGTGCGGTGAGGCTCAAGCGGCGCTGGTTCTTCATTACTATCCCGATGAGTAAGATTTAAAAGACCATAGGTAACGCGAGTTGCTTTCCCATCCGGCGCCACATCAGAAAGCCTGACAGCCAGCATGGCCTGTGGCTGATTACTGGAAACTTCCAACTCTAAAGAAGGCGTGCCAAAGATATTTAACGACTCGGTTAATGCATCTGTACTAAAAATAAGGGAGCCGCCGTCTTCTTCGCGCTGGTCGCCGGGTAAGTCAGGTGTTGCAGCATAGGAGCACCATTTGCCGGCTGACAAGCCAACGCTTAACGGCGACTGTAGCCCCATCGTGACAGGATCAACGTTAGGTTCAGACATACCAACTGAGCAGGTTTGGGGAGTAAGCCGGTAAGGCGACAAGACAAAACACTGCTCTTGCAAATTACTCGATGGCCACTCGGACTCTGTTAACCAGCGGCCGGGCCTGTCTTCATAAGCGTTGTCAGGTGGTACGCTATCCTGCTCCCAGGCACGCAGCATGGGTTCATCCATAATGCCGTTGTCATCACCTTTCAGCCAATAATCCCACCAGCGCAGTGCTTCTTGTAAAAAACCAATGGCGGGCCCGGGTATTCCCTGGTGAGGGTACTTATGACCCCAGGGGCCAATTAAACCTTTACGTGGAACATCAAGATGCTCCATTAATCTGAAGACGGTATTGGTAAAACCATCGGCCCACCCACCAATCGCATAAATCGGGCACTGAATAGCATCATAATTTTCACACACTGAGCTGGTGGTCCAGTACGCATCCCTGCGCTGGTGGCGAAGCCACTTGTCAATCCAAAGGCCGCTGTCTTCCATGCGTTCATGCCACATGTCCCGCCAGCGGTCGCCCACTATCAAAGGATCCGGGGGTAGGGCGTTAAACGCCAGCATTACGGTCGCTTCCGATAAATTGTCTCCCAGTAGGCAGCCACCCATATAGTGCATATTGTCGGCATACAGGTCGTCGCTTGAACAGAGGCTGATAATGGCTTTGAGAGCAGGCGGCTGTTTAGCAGCGACTTGCAGGCTATTAAAGCCGCCCCAGGAAATACCCATCATGCCGACATTGCCGTCGCACCAGGCCTGGCGGGCAATCCACTCGATCGCATCCACCGCATCAAGCTGCTCTTGCTGCGTGTACTCATCCGTTAATACGCCATCAGAGTCACCGCTACCGCGCATATCCACACGAACACACACATAGCCATGACCAGCAAGGTAAGGGTGATTGGATGCATCGCGGCCTCGCGTAATATCGCGCTTGCGGTAAGGGATGTACTCCATAAGCGCGGGAAGAGGCGACTCCGAGCTTGTCTCGGGGAGCCAGATGCGCGCGGCTAACTGCTTGCCATCACGCATAGGAATAAAGACGTTTTCTATCTCGCGGACGTTATAAGGAAAGTCGTTGATCACTTCCATGCTACCTCCTTTTAAAGATCCACTTTTTTGATCTCAAAATCTAAAAAATCCAAACAAAATTTATAATTCTCTTCGATCTCCTCGTGGTTGTTGCCGGTGATGTAAAGCGTGCCTAGTCGATAACAAAAACTGTCTTGATGCAGTAAATCGCCAAGGCGTTGGCCTGGAGCAACATCAAGGCATACATCGGTGTGCGGTAGGCGCTGTTGAAGCGCCTGAATGTTCTCTTGGCTGGGCACCCGCGTCACGATGCCATCTTCATGGGCGTAGGGAATAAAGCATTTTGCCGCCACAGGTGCCACGCCCTGACGATTTAATAGTGAGGGGCGTTGGCCCAAAGCGATATCGATGGCCACCTCATGGTTGGACATCCCGTCAACCAAAACAAATATTTCGCTATGCGACTGAGAAATGCGCGTATTGACTTCGATCAGCCAGAGTTTGTCAGTCGCTTCGTCCCACATAAATTCAACATTAAAGCAGCCATTGTCGTAGCCAATATGGGTAAGAAACGCTTTAGCGGTTTCCACCATTCTGTGGTGGATGTGTTCTGGCAGATTGCTTGGGTACTCCAAGCGATCAAAAAGTGTTTGAGAGCCATCCGATTTCGGTTGGGAGATAATACCGTGCACGTTGAACTCGCCCTTAAAAACCGTACCTTCAGGGGCGGCTTGTACGCCCTTGACGATCTCTTCAACAATGCAGGAATTACCATCCAGCGCTTGAATCTCCTCTGGCAGGTCAGCATACGCAAGCGCTTCGTTAAAAGGGTCGCCCAATTGGCGAATGCCCATGCGTATTTCTTCAATTGCATGGTCGAACTGCACCTGATTCTCCACCTTAAACCCCAGATGAGAAGAGAAGGCCTTTACCGGTTTTATCCAAAAGGGGAAGTCGAGGGTTACCTGGTCAATCGGATTATCTTTGAAAGGATCGACACCACAGAAGGCAGGCACCACATCAGGAATCACCTTTTGCTGCTCCAGGCGGCTCCAGAGCTTATGTTCACACGTTAAAACGCTCTTAATGGAAGGAGAAGGAAGGTCATAATGCTGGCAGAGGAGAGGAACTAGTACACTGGTGGGAAAATCCCACTGCGCGATAATGCCATCTATTGACCCTGAGAAGCTGTCTAGTTGCGCCTTGGTCTCTTCAAAAAGCTGATTAAACGATAGCTCTTCAGCCTCAACCGCCGTATCCACACTAAGCAGTTCATGAATGTTTAATGCTTTTGCCTCACGCAAGGTTTCCATCGCATGACGCTGCTTATCCTCTAAAGCAACCACAAAAATATTACGTTTCATCATTATTCTCTCCGTGAATAAGGTCGTTCTCCTAATGCCGCATAATTAGCGTAAGACAGCTGGTAGTATTTATCCTTGATATGTTTAATTTAATAAAGTTCAATTCCGTATTTATTAGTTAACATGCTTATTAGATGCCTTTAAGATAATTGATCTTTGTTTTGTGACCTAGTGGGATTCAGTTTGTTTATAAACGTAGCGATTCTTTTCAAACCTACGTTGCCTGAAAAGAACGTACATCGGTGATCGGTGATATAAGCCAATGTAAGAATTAACAATTGTTAATTTTTTTGGCTAATGAAATTAGTAATGTTCTTTATCCAAGCAGGAAAAATAAATAATTCTTGTTTATGTTTTTAACGTTGACTATATTTTTTTCGCCTTTCACCTTTTTTGGCTGTATTGATATTTTACCTTTTGGTTATCATGCATAACCTTCGTCTAACTACAGGGAGTGTAGAAATGGATAAGGTAATAGCTGGAAACTATAATGTTATGGACAGAAAAAGCTTTAACAGCGGCGCTGATGATTTCGACGTTCCAGATTTTGATATAACCTTGGAAAATATTCTGGGCTTATATGGGGAGTTGGAACATGAATCTATAGAAAGTTTATACGCAATGCGTAAAAAACCGGTCGAATTAAAGAGAAATCAAAAAATGTTTTCTTTATGTGATGGTCGGGCAGATATATTTGTAGTGAAAGAAGGGTGGGCGAGCCTTTGTCATGCTTCTGATAAACGAAGTCAAGACATATGTAATGTATTTATGCCGGGCGATATAATAGGCATTCGGGACAGTTTCTTTGAAAATCACGACATTATTATATTAGCGCTTACTAACTGTAAGCTGGAAAAAGTGTCGGTGGAAGATATACATGAGCTTTTCAAAACCAATATGAGTATTAGGAAAGCAATAATGTCTTATATCATGGTCAATGACAATATTACCATTGAACGATTAAGAAGCTGTACGCACCACCGTTCTGAAGAGCGTGTTGCTCATTTTTTATTAGAAATTTATGCACGATTCTGCTTTAAAGGGTTGTTGAAAACCAATGTTTACGCATTTCCTATTACGCAGGATGTAGTAGGTGAGCTATTAGGCATTACTAGTGTCCATGTTAGCCGCTGTATGACGGCACTGGAACAAAAGAAGTTTATTCGTAAAACGAGGAGTAGCATTAAGCTACTTAAGCCGGAGGAAATGGCAGCAGCAACAGGTTTTGATAGTGAGTTTATTTATGGCCATGTCCGTATAGAGTAACGTTATATTCGTGTTTTAGTAGCCGTATATTACGGGCTTTGCATGGAAGATGGTCAAGCATTCAAATGGCGAAAGATGGTTTTTAATAGAGAAAGAAGAGATCTTGTTTCGAATTTGTACAAACTTAAAGCTTGTTGTCTATAGGGTTGGTGTTTTCAGTAAACTTTGGAGGTATGTTATAGGTGATTGGCGAGTTTGATGAAATTTTAGCCCATTAAAGAAGGTTGAAGCGTTAATAATCGCTTAAGCGATGTTGGTTTAATCCACGTTATAAAGGCTATGTTCTGCCTTGCAGAGACGTATAAGTTAGCTACCTTGTGATGGCAATGACCTTGATCTGAAATTTAATCATACAAGGAGTGGATTAGATGACAGTCAGCAATCTATCTTTTCATAATGTGACCGCCCATAAGCATTACAG
>NZ_JBQSYD010000041.1:0-21976 GCF_052378905.1 Halomonas sp. AOP22-C1-8
CTGCTCGCTCTTGGCCAGTAGCAAGTTGAGGTCTTCGGGGTGGAGCCTATGCATCAGCTTGAGGTCCAGCGGGCCGGAGACGTCGCCGATGCTGACGATCTGGCGGCGCAGTACTTCAACGCCTACGCGGGAAGGGCTGACCACTAGCATGGGTTCGACGCCGTTCTGGGTCGGGACCATCATCAGCCGCTCGGCGGCTTCCTGTGCTTCGAGCACGTCGCCAGCGGTGGCTTCGCGCAGCTTCGCGTCTTTACAAACAGCCTCGCCGATCTTGAGGCCGTGGATCAGGGGTACGTCGATTCGTGTACCTGCCATTAGAGTCTCTCCACGCCCATGGCGCCCCAGTTGAGGCGGATGTTGCCGCCGGATAATTCGACGGTATCGGTCACCGCAGCCCGACGAAGCACGTAGCCGTCATTGGTATCGGTGGTAAAGATCACCGTGGCACCTTTGATACGGCTAAGTGCGATCAAGTCGGTATCGGCGGTATGGCGCACGGTAGTGGTGAGCGCGGGAGCTTCGGGACTCTCTCGGTAACCCTGGGGGCCGCGTGGGCCAACAATGAATTCACGGCTTACACCCCCAACGTTGAGGGTTGAGTCGACGTCGGTGAGCATCTCCGATCCGTCGACTTTCACCGTGGCCTTGCCTGTTAATTGCGTCATGATTTACGCACTCCTCAAACGGCGGTTAATGGCCGCTTAGCGGCGGAATTGAGTTTGCATCGCGTGAATGCGGTACTGGCCGACCAGCTTCGGCGAGTCGATCAGGTTGAGGCGCGCCGGGTTGTCGGGGTCGATGTTGACGGTGAGGCTTGCGGCATAGCCCTCGTAGTCCTGCGCCCAGCCGTTCTCGATAAAATCAAGGTAGAGATCGAGCAGCTCGGCCTTGCACACGTTGGGGGTCATGATCGGCTGGCCAGCACCGTAGAGCGCCGCGTCAGCGTCGGTGGCCAATTTGTGGCGCGGGTATTTGGAGAGAATCCGCGAAATCTGCTCATAGCGGATGCGTTCCAATGTTTCGGGCGTCTGGATGTCCAGGTAGGCGTCCGACTCGATACCCGCTTCGTTGACCTGGTATGTGGTGATCTCGCGGTTGATCTGCACCGTGCCATCATCGGCGACGGTGAAGGTGGCGATGCCATCAAACAACAGCAGGTTGCGCTCGGCCTTGGTCCACTGGTCTTCCTTGAGAGGGCCGATCAGACCGGGCAGTGCCAAGTATTGCAGCGGGCGTGCGGGATCGTTGGTCAGCGCACCGGCCGCGACCATCGCATAGGTGACTGCCCACAGGTAGGTGGGGCTAACCGATTTGCCGGTGCCCATAACTGACAAGTGCTCGCCATTTAAGGCGCTGCCAAAGGTACCGGTCTCGCTATGTGTGCCTCGGAAAGCGCCAAACGCGCGGCTGCCCATCTGCACCATCGGGCCGAAACGACGAGTAAGCTCGGTATTCAGCTCACCCAGGTTGGCAGTATCGGTGAACGGGCATGCGATGTAGTGGTACCACTCATCCCCCATGGCGGCGATGGCATCGCCAATGTCCGGGTTGCCGTCGCCACCGCTGAGCTGGGTCAGGGTAAACGTCACGCCGTCCAGGCCACGCTCGCCTTTGGCGTTAAACACCAGGTGAATGTCGTTGCCGGTTTCGCCTGCCCACTTGCAATCCAGCTTGATCAGCGTGGCATCGGTGCCGTCGAGGGTGGCGGTAACGGGCACTCGGCCTTCGTCATTGATCGCCTCGACTAGGGCCTCGGCAATTGTCTCGGCGCTATCGCTTGCATCAACACCAGCGCGCACGCGGTAGCCGCCGATATACAGCGCCACGGTGCCGCCGCGCAGGGCGGTACCCGCGACACCGATAGAGCCGCTGGCCACGGTGCCCGCTACTAGGTCATCCAGCGCCAAGCCGATCGTCTCCATATAGGGGTCGATCGCCAACGCCGCGCGCAGCATCTCGGCGAGCATGGAACCGCGACCGTAGTAGCGGTCGGCCTGCTCGCCGCTGGTGACGCGGTCAGCACTCAGTGCGTCTTTCTCACCGCTCTCCAGCCGCTGGCCGATTACCAGCAAGCGGGTCTGCCATACGCCGCTGTTGGCCAGGCGACCATCGAACTCGATTAATACGCCTGGCGTGCGAAGCGCCGAGGGAATGTCGTTGAAGACACCAGAGGTAATCATTGGCTGGTCTCCTTATGCGTGGCATCCGGTTTAGCGGCGGCTTTGGCACGGGTGGGTTTCGCCGGGGCCGTGGCGCGCACTAGGTCGCCATCGCGCAGGCGGCGGCGGATGTAGGGGGTGTGCTCAACGTGCGTGCCCACGGCGGGGATGGGCTTGCCGTTGCTTTCGCGGCGCACCAGCAGCACGCCTTGATCAGGTTTTTTGGCATCGCGTAGGCGCGGTTTAACGTAAATGGATGGCACGGTTAGTCCTCCTGGGGTTGGGGTAGCTCGGCGCGGCTCTCGGCATCGGGGTCGTCATCGCCACCGATGTGGTGGGTGCCGGTGTAAAGCTCGAACGGGGCGAGGTCGTTAACGCTCAATGCCGCTGGCCATAGCACTTTCAGCCGGAATGCGGCGGCGTAAACCACCACGCCCTCCTTGTCGAAGTGGTCGGCATAGAGGTTGTCGATGCTCTCAAGCGTTAAGCTGCCTACATCGGGAACGGTGAGCGCATGCACCGCAGGCACCACGCGTTCGAGCAGCTCGTAAGCCCCCACCTGGCGGACGTTGCCGCGGCGGCGTTCGCGCTCGCCGCTGGCGTGACCGGTGACCACGTACACCACGTAGCGGTTTTGGGTAGCGGGCTGGGTAAGGTTGCCGTCACCCCGCGCACCGCCCCAGGCGACAAACACGCCGGGCACTTTGCGCAGCGCCGCGCGCAGGGTCTTTTGATTCCATTTCCCTGGGAGGTCTTCCACCGTTTGTACGTGATCACCGAGCACCTTTTTGCAGCGCTCGATAATGGCGTCTTCAATCTTGGCCAGCATCAGAAGCCACCCCCACCAAACACCCGGCGGCCTGTGTCCATCACTGCGCTGCCAGCGCTTACCGCTGCGCTTTCCGATGAGGCGATGCCCAGTCGCACTTCGCCCTTGGCAACGCTGCGTAAGAACTTCACGGCGTCGTTGTAGCGCTTGGTGACTTGCTCCGTTGCGCGGTCATCGGAGAGCCGGTAACGGGCAATATCACAGGCGTAGGCGGTGATGATGCGCGGCACATTGGAAAGCGGCACGGTGTAGCCCGCTGCACTCACGTAGCCGTCGATCTCGCCGCTGGCATCGGCGATAGCGCCATCCACCTTGCTTGCATCAACCGCTAGGCCGGTGTCATCGGCAGCCAGATCAAGAAGCTCGTTCTCGCCAAAGCGTTCGACCATGTCGGCTTGGGTGCAGTAGGGCATGGGTTAGGCCTCCGGCTCGCTGGTCGCTTCATCCAGCGGGAAGGTGCAGTCTTTCACCTCCAGTGCTGGGTCATCGCGCAGCTGTTGCAGCTGCTCTTCGCTGAGTAGCTCCAGCGCTATGCCGACACCTTCACGGTTGAAGCGGTGGCCAGCCCGGCGGCGGCTTTTAATCCGGCGCTTGGTGCGCACGAATACGCCTGGCATTTCCTCCATCGGCGGCAGCGCGTTGCCGGTGCCGTCGCCTGTGATGGTGTTGCCCTGGATCTCGGTAGGCTGTGTCGCAGCTTCTGGTTCAGCGCTGGGCGCTACCGCCTCAACCGGTGTCGGTGCTTCCGGTACCGGCTCGGCCTTGGCCTCAGTCGCGTCTGCCTTCGCCTGGGCTTCCTGCTTGGCCTTGGCAGCGGTGGTCTGTTTACGTGTTGCCATGGTGTTGCTCTCCGTTGCGCAGTGCCCGCCTAGGCAGGCACTGCGAATTGCGGTTTAACGTGCTGTTAAGCGCTGGTTAACCAGGGGTTCAGCACCAGTGTCGAGGTGTTGGCCCACTTGTTGGTTTCACCGCCAGCGGCGAGTTGGCTTTGCAGCACGGCACGGGCAGCGCCTTCCATGGAGTTGGGCACCATGGTGTGCGAGTGACGCAGTGCCAGCGGGCGTTCGTAGTCACCTTTAAGCGTCGTCAATGCCTGGCGCGCTGCTTCGTAGCTCTCGGCAGTAAACGGCTGGCGAGAGCGAACGGCGAGCTGCCACAGCCCTGCACCGGCATTCACGCGGGCATCCACACCGAACAGGAACTTGTCGGTCATAAACACTGCCGTATCGTTCAGATCGGTAATCGAGCGGAAGTTGTAATCACGCCGCTTTTGGAACATGACCGGCTTGATCACGCGGGTGTTATCCATGACGTACCAGGCATCGCCCGTGCCGCCCATGTCGTTACTGACGGAGATTTCTTTACCCGACTTATCCAGCACGGAGTGGTCGGTATCAAACAGCGGCTGGCCGTCATAGCACTCAGGGTTTTGCTCTAGCACTTCCACAGCGAGTTCGTTGGGGTGCTCACGGCTGGAGCGGCCAAACTCTTGGAAGACCGGCGACCAGAGGCCGTAGGTGTCGTCTTCGATGGCATCACGTGAGACGCCTTCGGTTAACTCGAATTTACGGTTCTTGATGCTGAACCCGGCACCTTCTAACGAGTGAATGACCCGATCGCCCAGCCATTCGCGCATGCGCGGCAGGCTCTTGAGGAACGGATACACCTCAACCGCTGTGGTCGATGGCACAGTGGTGCAGAACAGTTCATAGAGCGCGGCCTGCTCACCCAGCGAGCTAAAGCCCTGCTGGAAGCTGGTGTTGTAGGCCTGGAACAGCACCTTCAGATTGGCAGAAGTAAGATTCATGAAGTCAGTCCTTATCAGGCGCTAGCGGCAACGCCGTTAGTCGGGTCGATGTTGACCCACACGCCGTTGTCGTCGACGTCGTCGACAATGCCAGCGGGGGAGCGGGTAGCGGTGCCATCGGTTTTAGCGACGGTCTGGTCATCAACGATGAAGCAGACCTTGCCGATGTCAGCGGCGGTGATCGCATCGGTACTGGCGGAGTTGGCCAAGTAGAAATTGCCACGCGCCACCTCCACGACCTGGTCGCCATCGGCGCCTTCCGTGTTGTCCTGGTAGTGCTCAAACACACCGGCGGCGGTTAGGCCGGTGGCGGTAGTGCCGGGCTCGGTAAAGCCGCTCGCATTGATGACGGCGATGGTGCCCGCGAAGCACTCGGCAGCAGCGGCGACGAAAAGCCCCCGAGACAGCCCTAAGCGATGCGGTGTATTTCGGTTTTGAGTTGCAGCGGTCACGGGGTGATCCTCTTGCCTGTTGGGTTAGTGCTGAGCGGCCTGCTTATTCAGCGGGGGCGGGATTGGCTTCGCGGTACTTCTCGGGCGAGATGCCCATGCTTTTGCACACCGCCAACTCTGTCTCGGTCAGCTTGCCGTCGCCTTTGGTCTCGGCACCTTCCGGCGGTTTGCCTTGGGTCTGGGTGGATTTCAGTGCGGCGATGCTAGGGGCGCCATCTAGGTGGGCTTTACAGGCAGCAATGCCTTGTACGCGCAGCCAATCCGCCGTCGCTTTGCCAGGGATACGGCCATCGTCCAAACCTTCCTTGATCAGTGCGTCCAGCTCGGCGGTGTTGCTGTTGGCTTTCAGCGCGGCCAGTTGGTCGGTTGTCTCTTTAAACACCGCAATGGGCACGTACTGGCTCATGTCCGCAGGCGCGGTGGTGCTGGCGGCTTTCAAAGCAGCAACGGCTTCCTCTGGCTTCGCGCCGTCTTTGGCACCTAGCGCTGTGCGGAAGGCTTCGGCATCTGCCTTGGCGGCTTTCAGCGCGGCGATCGCGGTGTCGATCTGTTCGTCGGTGGCCTCGGCAGCCAAGCCGAGTGCAGCAATCAGTTGTTCACGGTTCACGGTGTCAGTCTCCTCGGGGGTGTCGTTCGTTACCGACATACGCGCAGCAGCCAGCTGAGCTGCACCTTCGTCGATGGCGGGGGTATTGGTTAACGCCAGGTGCAATAGGTCTAACGGCACACCGTTGGCGTCGTAGGGAAATACAGGGGAGAGGTAGAGGTATTCAGGAGGCTCGCCGTTGGGCCCCGGCGTGATCGCTGCGCGGGCTTTAGCCGTCCAGGCAATCGCGCCGTAGAGGCCATCGTCCCGAAACTCAAGCGAACGCGGGTCGACCCAGCCAGCGGCGGGCGCGGGCTGGCCGTTCTTTTCGGCGTAAAGGGTTTGGTGTTCGTAGTCGATGGCGATATCGGTACTGCGCGCAGCGGCCAAGCGGATAATCGCTTGAGCGGCTTCGGCAGAGAGGTTCCACGGGCCAGAACCTTCAGCAGCCCCACGCGGTGCGTGGAAGGTGCCAGCAGGCATCAGGCGCGTTTTGTCGTCGGTGATCTGCACGCGGAGAGCGCAAACCGCGACGTTTATACCCGTTGTCTGGGTGCGGGGCTTTGTTTGAAGGCGTTGTGTTTTCATGCCCCCATGATCGGGGGCTTAGGGCGGGGCGTGGATTTAAAGCGCTTTAGGAGTTTTGGTCAGGCTTTGTTTCACCTGTTTCTTTATCCCGACGTACGCGTATTTCATGTTCCAGAGATTCTAGTTGACTATTGCCTAAAATATTGGCCAAGCGAAAAGAGTCTATTAATCCTAGCGTCGCAAATGAAAGAGCTAGAATTTCTACGATTTTTTGCGCATTGACATGCCAACTAGATGAAATTGTTGTTAAAAAAGTAAGTGCCAGCACAATGATAAAAATAAAGAAAGTAACCTTGTGCCTCCTCATTTCCTTTCTTAACAACTTGAGGTAATAGGTGTCTTGCCTCCAGTTTCTACCTCTTCTAGTGCTTCCATTCGCAACTATGGCCATTACCGCCACCAAGAAGCCTGCGAGCACAGAAAATATAGTCACCAGTACCGCTGGCGAATCTTCGCTATCGTGGTACCAAGGTTGTAAATACCACCCACTGAGCACCGCCACTGCTATAGCTACAATGGTGAGGATTACTTTCTTGGAAGAGGTATTACCTTGGGGGGCTGTCATTTTCCCCAAGCACCCGAGCGTTTCAGATCGTGCATATAAATTTGTAACTCCTTCCAAACTTCATAAACATCTAGATCACGTTGCAGCTTTTTCCTTCTCAGGCTCACTTTTTTGCTGAGAATCACATCACCTGACTTAATATCAGTTCCACCTCGAGTTTTTATGATAACTTCGGAATCATCACTATCTTCCTCAAGGGCTTCAAGGCCTGCAATATCAACCGGCTTCAATATGACTGGGTTGGCCCTAGTGCCTCCTGATGGGGATATGGTTGTAGTAACGTTTAACTCACCCCATTGAGCAGCAAGCGCGTCTTTTTCTGCTGGGTCTTTAATTTCTTCTTCAAAATACTCCTGTACAGCTTTCCTGAATTCTCTATATAGGTGCTGTAGCCCTTGCGGGGTGTCTTTGTCAAGCTCTTGTGAAGCTGCGTATAGCGTCCCTTTAAGCGTGATATATTGCACACCTTCTCTTTCGAGCGTCTTTTTCTTGTCTTTGTTTGATTTAGGTTCAAACTGAAACGCTTGTGCGTCCGCTCCCAGGTTCGCCAAACCAAACAATTCGTGAAAATATGCAGATACTGTGCGATACCCCTTTAGCGCTCCATCAGAACATATAAGTAATTGATCGCCTTCAATAAGTACAAAAGAGTCCGCTAGTTTAAATGCTCTTTGCCGAGGAGGGGCTTCTGGGGCATCAATATCTTCGTCCGTTGTTGAGCCAGCGCCTAGCGTACCTATTTTTTCTCTGGGGGCGCCTCCTCCGATAGCTATCATTAGAGGTGAAGAAGGAGACTTCCATTCAGAATGACGGCGGCAAACTGCAAGCTCTCCTAGACTGCTCATGGCAACTTTGGTCATGGCAACGTTGCTACGTTTTCTCAGTGCCGCACGAGTCAGTTCTTCAAAGCTTCTTTTTGGCTTTTTTTCTGGATTATAAACTGCACGTACGCAGTAAATCTTTTTGTAAGCTGGCCGACGTGCCATTAAACACTCCCTACAGTATTTTTTGATAACCTCCTTGTACCTGAGACTTAGACCGTAAGTCCACAGTCAATTTAATAGAAATCTAACGCGGGTCTAACGCGCCTTGCGGGGAAAAGTCGGCCAGCGTAGCGGGTAAGGCCTTAGCGTCGCTCACAGGGCCGCGTTGGTTATTCGCCTAATGGCTCGCCAAGGTAGTCCAGTAGGGTCTCTATCGCGTTCTCTTCATCGTCGCTTGAGAAGCCGAGCCAGTTGCGCTCGGGTATGCCGCGTTCTTCATCGCCGAAGTGCATGCTGGCACCGTAGATGCGGTCGGTGCCGTATTCGAGATAGTCCGGCCCGGCGTCATAGCGGTTGGTGTCGCGCAGGTAGCCGTTGAGCACCAGGATCTCATCCTGCCGCTGGGGCTTGCGCTTGCGGTACGCGTCGGAGAGCGGCTCCCAAGGGTCGCCACTGGGCGAGACCTGCTCATCAAAGCGAGCGCGGGTAGCGCGGTCCAGGTCTTCACCAATCGCCGCCATGGCGGGCTGGGCGTCGCGGCCGCGCTGGTTGAGTTCGCCCAGGGCGCGCATGACCTTTTCATCGTCGATACGGAAGTCGAGTGTAATGCCTGCCATTAGTTTTGCTCCTCACGACGGTACAGGCGAACGCCTTGCCGCCAGGCTTCCAAGGCTGCGGCATCGTCCAGGCGCTGGCCAGCCCAGCCGTTACGGCCCCAATCGACCATGAACAAGCCTTCCTCGCCGCCTTCCAGTGCAAAGCGCGCCAGGTAGCGTCGACGTAGGCGCGGGCGTTCGCCTTCGCTGATTTCCAGTGCCGTCCAGATTTCGTCCGGCTCGCGCAGTGTGCGGGCAAGTGCGCTCAGGTGCTGGCCATCCCCTGGCAGTGACCATCCACCACGGCCGTCGCGGAATAGATCCTCGCTGATGGGCAGCGATTCGCCCACGGCATCGGTAAAGCGCCGCGTTTCACCGCCGCGCCGAGTGCCAAAGGTCTCCAGGAACGCATCCACGTAACGCTCGGGCGGCTGGCCTTCTTCCAAGAGCTCGGCTGTGGCCTCACGGTAATCGGGCATCGCGTCTTGTGCCTGGCGTGCGGGCGAAACTGTGCCGGTGCGCGCAGCGGGCTGGCTGGTGGGTCTGGGTGTGATGCCTCTTGCGCGGCCGCTGCCAGGCCGGTGGTCAAAGCCGGGATCGATGCCTTTGGGTACGCGCACTGTGCGCGGGTTCGGGCCGTTCTCGCCAATGGTGCGCTCGACGTACTCGATCTCGGGGCCCCGCTCAGAAACGGTGTAACCCTCGCGCTCCGCCTGGCGTCGGCCGATCATGTATTTCTTGCAGGTACAGCCGTAGCCATTTTGTGGCGACCAAAAATCCCACCAGGGATCATCCAGCGGCACCACGCGGCCATCGTTGGCTAGGTGTGCAGAACGTGGGTTCTCGCTGCCGCCATGGCGGTACAGCCCAAAGGGCCGAAGGCGGCGCAGGGCCGGGTCTTCCATCTGGCGTTCACGCCCGGCAGCGTAGCTTTGGCGCAGGTTGGTGTCGTAGATGATGCGGGTGCGCCAACTACGGCTGCCTTTGTAGGCCCAGCCGTGGCGCTCGACGATCTGGTCGAAGTCCTTACGGAAGTCGGCCAGCGTCTTGCCTTCTTCTATCATCGTTTGGACTGAGCGCTGAAAGTCCTCAACGATGGCTTGGCGGCTGGCACCGGCGACCATGAACGCCTGGTCATTCTCTGCGCCGTACACATCCGACCAGGTGTTGGTGGGGATGGCCACCTTTTCACGCATGGCCTCAATCTGTTCGGCAAACGGCAACGAGCCAAACTCAGCAGCGGGCATTAGACCCCCTCGATAATGTCGTAACGCCCGGCGACGTGGGCAGCCGCCAGCGCTTCGGTCATCACTTCGGCGAACTCATCGGTGCTTAGCTCGGGTGCCAGCTCGACCAGCCAGTCGCGCAGTTCTTCCAGGCTTTCTACCTCATCCACTAGCGCGCGGATACGCTCCACCCAGGGTTCGAGCGCGTCATCGCCTTCACGCTGTAGGCGCTCCCGCTGTAGGTCGGCGGCGTCGGGTTCGTCACTGTCGCCCAACCGCAAGGCCGCAATGCGCTTATGGGTGGCAGGCTGTGCCAAACGTAGCGCACCAAAGGCATTTGACGGTGCTTTTGGCATAAGCACATCTTCACCTTCGGCAGCTTTTGGGATGCCACTTTTCTCATGCAGCCACCACAGCGGGATCTTCGCGCCCATATCCACAAATGTGGGCAAGCTCTTGGAAAGGCGTTCGAGGTCTTCGGTTTCGCCGGTGTCGAGGTAGAAGCGGGGGGCGCGGCTTGGCTTATCAATGCCAAAGTTCAGCGCCGCCATCGGCCATAGAATGCTCTTACCAATGCTGCCTGCGTACTGGCGCACGTCGGAGCGGATCAGGCTGGTTTGCCCACGCTCATGCACGTTGCCCAGGGCGTTGGTGTTGGTGCCTTCGCCGGTACCGCTGGTGAGCGTGCCGCCTAAAATCGCTTTGGCTTTGGCGCGCTCGCACCAGTCCATCATCACCTTGTAGATATCCGAGGATGACCCCTTGCCAGCGGCTTCCATGAACTCCACCGACATGCCTTCGGGAATGATGCCAGCAGCGTTTTGGCCGAGCGTGACCACAGCACGTAGCAGCGTGGCTTTCTCTTTTTCGGTGGCGTTCTTCGGGTACTTACCAATGCGCGCGGGCATGCCGTAGATTTCCAGCAGCTGCGCCAAGTCGCCAAGCGCGTAGTTCTGGAACAGGTAGGGCCACGCCAACATGCGGTGTAAACCCATGCGGGCAACGTAGCCGGATTTAGCGCGGTGGCGGTGTTGCACCCAGCCTAGTGGCCATAGCTCCGCACCTGTGGCGCTCATGTCGCGCAGGGTAATGCAATTCTGGTCATCCGGGTGGAGCCTAAACCAGCTGTGTGGCCGGTGCGTGGGCTGTTCGATATAGCGCATCGCGCCATCGCGCTGCCATGACAGCTCCAGGTTGGCCCAGCCGTGGCCAATGCCGGTGCCGAGATCCAAGATCAGGTCTTCCACCTCAATGCCGCTGAACACTTCCGCCGCTTGCTCGGCGGCTTTCTTCTCGCGTGCGTCCGCACCGTCGGGCGGTACGATCTGCCACTCAAGCTCTGCGGCTAGCTGGCGGCGCTTGCCCAGGTCGGCACCGATCTGGGCATCCTTTTCTTCCATGTCATCGAACAGCTCGCTTTGAGCCTTGAGGTCGCCTTGCTCGGCAGCTTCCAGAATCTGGTAGAGGCGTGCTGGCGTGAGCCCTTTGGTGGGGTGTTCGGCGAACTCCCGCTTGAGCTGGCCAATGCGGGCGTCTTGGGTTTGTTCTTCTTCCAACGCCTGACTGCTTTCATTCCCAAACAGTTTTTTGATGAGTGCTTTGGGGCTTACCATGCGCCGCCTCCTATGCCGAATCCGGTGTGCTCAATGTCGTCGCTGTCGTTGTCCTGGTTAGGAACACCAGGCAGGGGCGCGGGGGTGAAGTCGATCTCAATGGCTTCCATTTCGGCGGCATGGTCTGCGAGCACACAGGCCATGGCACCATCACCGTGGCGTTCGCCGCTGGTTTTGCCTTCCGGCAAGCGGGCAACGCCGCGTACCAACTTGAAGGCGCGGTGGTCGTCGACCAGGCCGTCATCTTTTGGAATGGTGATGGTGCCGTCTTCAAAGCGGGCCTTATAGCGGGGCATCCGCTCCCGGTACCAGTTTTCGGTGGCCATGACCTGGTCAACAATAGAGCCCCATTTATCTGTGGCCGCTTCGCCCATGTAGGCGCCGTTGCCTCTGCTGTCGATGGCAACACCGCATAGGCGCGGCAGCGCGTCACCGATGGCAAACAACACTTGTTCCTGCTGCTTAAACGGCACGTTGTGCATTTCCATCAGGAAGGGCACGGTGCGGTGGAGGGTCTCGCCGATCTCCATAGGGGCAATCACAGAAAGGTCGCCGCTGCGGGCAAAGTCTTGGCCCATGGCGTGCTGGCGGCGCGGATTGAGCGTCGCCAGTACCGGTTTGAGGTTGTCACTGATCCAGTCGGCCATTTCAGCTGCGCGCAAGGGCTCGGGCATGGCGTTAAATTCCCGCGTGCCGTCAAAGCGCAGCACGGGGGCTGGTGCCATACACGCTTCAATCATTACCCGCGTCAGGTAGCTACCGCCGCCCTGGGCGGGAATGCAGAAAAGCTCTTCATCCTGGTTGGGCTTGTAGCGATTGATCAGCTGCTGACGCCATTGGACTTCGCCTTCACGTGTCCACGTTGCCCCTGTAACTTTACAGATACGCTTATAGAAGCCGTCGGCCAGGGCTTCGTCCAGGTCGACACGGTGCAGGCTGTAGTCGTATTTCCCTGCGCGAATGTCATTGACCAACTCATTGAACGGATTTTCTTCACCGTTGTGGGTGCTGATGATGCGGATCTGGCCGCCCCAGATCGTCATGGCCATCGCGGCTTTCAATAGCTCTTCTATGTCATCCACGAAGGCTGCTTCGTCAATCACCAGGCGTTCGCCTGGTCGGCCTTTACTACGCAAGTTGCGTGGGTTTGAGGTAAAGGCCT
The DNA here is from genome assembly GCF_052378905.1 of Halomonas sp. AOP22-C1-8. Classification (NCBI taxonomy): domain Bacteria; kingdom Pseudomonadati; phylum Pseudomonadota; class Gammaproteobacteria; order Oceanospirillales; family Halomonadaceae; genus Halomonas; species Halomonas sp. AOP22-C1-8. Next base: position 12,567 of record NZ_JBQSYD010000041.1, read on the forward strand.
GGATCTGGTGGCCGCTGTCGAACTTGATGGTGTAGCTGAGGATCTGCTTGTCTTCAGCTTCAATCACCGACTCTTCGATCTGGCTGGCAGCGGCTTGATAGGCTTTGGCCCAACCGGCGCAATCCTGAATAAAGCCTTGGGTCATCTCTTTGTTGTAGGAGATGTAGTAGACGTTCGCACCTGCACTGGACGCGGCATAGAGCACATCGTCCGCCGCCTCGCCATAAGAGAGGCCGATACGGCGTGACTTCTCAATCACCTTGACGGGCGAGGTGTCGTTTACCCAGCGCTGCTGGTAGGGCAGCAGCACGCTTTGATCGATAGCTGCACTCACGACATACCCTCTAGGATCGCCGCACGAAGTGCCGCCGCGCCTTCATTGGTAAGCCCCTGGGCACGGCCAGCTGTCTCGGCTTTTTCCGCCGCCTCTTTGGCGACTTCCACCCGCAACTCCTTGGCCCACTTCTTTTGGCTAAGCGAAACGCGGCCAATATCGGCCAGGGCTTTGGTCACACTGCTAAGGTGCTTAGCCGCTACGTCGGGTTCATGCTCGGCTTTACGCATGGCGATGGAGATCCGCAGCAGTTGGTCTTGCACGATCCTGGCGGTTGCGTCAATCAGGTGGCCGCTTTCGTCTTCGCCTTCGCTTGCCATGGCGCGAGCTAGCTCGGTGGTTTTACGAACATCGCCCATGGCTTCCTCGAACTCTTCTTGCAGGTCCTGGCCATAGCGGTGCACTGAGCTTTTGGAAACGTTATAACCGCGCTCGCTTAGCCAGCCAGCTAACGCTTCGTAGCCCTGGAAGCCGGTAGATACCAGCTTCTCGTTTAGCTGTTCGCGCACTTCTTGGGGCAAGTCGAAGACTTTATTGCGAGGCGGCATGGTTAAACCCCTGGGCGCGGTTTGGCGACGCCGGGTACGTTGGCAAGGCCGTTGGCGCAATCAGCACCGCGCCCAGTGAGGGTGATAATCCAGCCAACGCGAGGTTGCTGCACCAGCACTAGGTCTTGTTCTTCCAGCCAAGCGAGATCGCTATGCAACTTGTCGCGACTGATGTGGTGGGCATACGAACCTTTCAGCTCATCGTTCAACGAATACTCGTTGGTGGTGAACTGGTTGCGGCGCGAGAGAATGCGCAGGATGCCCAGGCGGCGGCCCTCGGTTTCAAAGTCTTGGTAGCTCTGACTCATCAGTGGCTCCCTCGCGGCTGGTTCATTAGGTAGTCATTCATTCGATTGACTTGAACCGACGTGGCTTTTTGGCTGGCACTTATCTCGGCCAATAGCACATTGGTTTTGGACATCTGCTCTTGCAGCTTTGCTAGGTCTTCGTGATTGGGCAGGCGCTCCATTTTGTGCTCCAGGTTCACCACCTTTTTCTCGACGCCATCGATACGCTCATGGGTGCCTTTAATGGCGGTTTGGCTCGCCCTGTGTTTGTTGAGCCAGTAGACATATATAGCCATCAGGGCTGTCAGCAGTGCTTGCATCACGTCAAACAACACCTTGGCGGCTGACCAGTTGATGATTTCCATCGTGTTCCCTTTAGTTGGTTACCCGCCAACGCGCTTGACGACAGCGTCCATAAAACCCGCTTTGGGCGCTTGGCCTGCCGCCACTTGTTTATCCTGGCTGCGCTTGTGCACGTTAATGCCCAGGACGGCCAGGGCTATGCTCCATAATCCGAGCAGCGCTGACAGCACGACACCCAGCGCACCCACTACGGCGGCCAACTCGCTGGGGGTGCGGAACGCCACCACACCCAGAATGACGGTGAAGCCGGTCATCTGGATAAACCAGGCGGCAGCGGTTAGGTAGCCATACGTAGGTCGCCAGCGGCGTACATAGGCATCGTTGCTGGCCGCTTCGGCGCGCATGGTTTTGTTTACTTCGCCCAGGCGCACACTCTCTGCTTCCAGCACCATGCGGGTGAGCGTTTGCTGATGTTCGTTTTCCAGCTTCTGAAGCTTGGCGTTAGCCTCGGGATCGCTCTCAAGCATCCGGGTGATCGATTCGGGATTGGCATCGGTGCCCAGCGCTTTGGCAATCATGCCGATGGCGGCTCCAGTGGCCGGGGTGCCGATCAACGAACCAAGCAACGGCGCACCCTTGGAGACCGCACCACTTAGCGCTTCGGTATCGATATTGCCGAGTAGACTTTTCAGACTCATTGTTCACCCGCCCCAGCGGGCGTGGCCGCTTGTGCGTGTATCCACGTGGGTGAAGGTGTTGTAGCGCCCAACGCTGGCGTCGGGGTGTTGGGTTTCCACATAAGTGGCCACCACGCCAGAGTCGATGCCCTGCACGCGGATGTCTGCCGCGCGGCCTAGCAGGTGCTGACTGGCAGCGGCACCGCCTACCTGGCGGTTGTAGGCTTCACAGCGGCAGCCGCTGTTGATGGTGATGGGTACGTCAAAGTGGGTGCGGATATCTTCGAGTAGCACGAGGGTTTCAAGGTCGACGGTGTCGAAGCCGCAGCCGCATTTGCAGGCAAATTCACGGCGGCGAAAGTGGGTGGAAATGTCGTCACGGGGCATGGCGAGTGGGCCTCATTGCAGGGGTGAACGAAAGCACGTTGCAGTGAGGTTTAGGCTAGAGGGGATTGGCTAGGCGGCGGGAATCAAGCGGTTTAGGAGTTTTGATGGGGCGAAAAAAACACCCCGCCGTGGCGGGGTGCTGTAGTAGTAATTATCGATCAATATTCAATATTTACAATGCCAGTCGGAATTTCCAGACGTTTTGCGATGTCTTTGACTAACTCGACTTCAGAAAGATATTCTGCGTTGTCGATCATTGAGTCATCTGCTTTTTCAGAACCATCTTCGTACTCAATGGAGACGGAACTGCAACGAATAATACCTTCCATATAATCTGGAACATTATCATCTAAATGCACAGTAACTTCGGTGATTAAACTCATATTATTATACCTTTTGGTTGTTTTGATAAATTGGCCCGATAACGTGTTTTAGGCCAAGTAAATTATACCACTTCCTTAGATTTATCTCAGGCCCCACCGACCTTAAAGTGCTGAATCAATAAATATTTATTGTTTTTTGATGTCATTAGCTGCTTGTGATGTTGTCGAACAGATCCGACTGCAAGCGGGCGCGGGCGAGCTTTCGCTGCTCGGCGAGGATGCTGTAAATCTGCGCTTCGGTGAGTTCGTAGTCTTCGACTAACTGAGTGATGTTGTCGCCGCTGTGGCGCTCCCAGATCTCCCGGTCCCGAAGGGCGCGGTCAAGCTGGCGGCCCTGGGGTACGTAAAGACTGCGACCGCCAGCAAACGAGCTGATAGCCCGCACGGCGGCAAAGGCCCGGCGGCGGGCTATTTTGGGCTCATCACCGGCGCGAATATGGGCGTTCTCGACTACTGTCAACATATCGCTTAACCCCTGCGGCCACTTTTTAAGTATCTCGGGGTCGAGGTAATCCAGGGCATCGGCGGGAATGCCGAAGCCTAGATCTAGATTGTCCGCCTTATTCCGCGAATCATGCGAGTTCATCGGGGTACCGTCCTTGCCGCTTGGCGTCGATGATCAACGCCTGGAGCAGCTTGTGCAGTTGGCTGTCGTCGAGAAAGTCCACGCGGTCCACCTTGAACATGTGCTTGGCCATGCTATCCGCGTAGGCCCAGGCGCGGCCTGCTTCCGCAAGCAGTGCCTCGACCTTTTTCATTTCCGCTTGGCGTGTTGCTGGTGGGTTAGGTGCCTTACGGCCCGCTTTATTGGCGGGCTTTGGCTCAAAGCCCAGGCGGCGAAACTCAAACATCACACCGCCAACGGTACGATTTGTAAGTTCTTTGGCACTGCTCACGCCCGCTGTGCGGGCGAGAATGGCGCGGTAGTCTTCATCGGTTAGACCCAGTTGGGCTTTAGCGATGTGGATCTGGGCCAGCTTGCCTTTGCTGATCATGGGACCACCTCATCGCTTTCGCCTTTCAGCTCTAGATCAGGGAAGTGTTTCTTCAAGTGAGCCACCACAGCCCCCTCGGTACCAAAATCAGGCACAACGCCAATCACCCGAGGCGTCACCATGCGATCGGCTTCCTTCTTGCCAAATGCTCGCTTCGCTTTCGCATACACCTTTTTGGGGTATGCCGCGCGCTTCATTGGCCGCCAGAATCGGCCCTCGGAATGCACCGGCTTTCCGTCCTCGGTTTTTGTCCACTCACCCTTCGCAACGCCGTCCACAAAGACGCGGACGAAAATTTTCTTTCCGTTATGTGCCTTGACCAGCGACAGCGTGTGGCCATCAGCCAGCAGCTCAACAGTACCGCCCAAGTGCTGTAAGCGCTCTTTGACCTCTTTCCACTTATCCATTGTTCACCTCATTGGCTGCTCATCAGTGCTGGGCCACCACACCCAGCAGACGCCCCACATGGGGGCGTTTCGCTTTTCACACCTCCGCGATATTTAGGCTGATGGGCTGGTACCGCTCGGTTTCACCGATGCGCTCATAAATCCGCACGTAGCTTTTTGAGCCTGTTACTTGCACGGCATCAGCGATTGCATCCATGGCTTTCAGCCAGCGGGGGTCGTCGAACTGGTGGCGGCGCAAGGCGAGTACCGCGCCGGTGCGCAGGTTGCCCTGCTTGTCGGTGCGAAAGGCGTCTTGCACGATTACTTTCACTTCTGAGCGGGCGCCGTCTGTCCAATCTTTTAGGCAGTCATCAATCAGCGCCTTCGCCGCTTCCAACCGCTCGTCAAAGGTGATGTTGTCGGCGATCTGGCGCTGGATTTTGTAGCGGCCATCGAAGCTCAACAGCGTGACGTTGCCTTTCTTGCCGCCCACGTTGACGCCGTACTGCTCAGCGGAAAGCTGCACAAATGTTTCGATGTCGCCAAAGGCAGCGGCCTTGAACTGCTGGAGCTGGCGGTTCAGCTCAATGGCCTTGGTGACCAGCTCAATGGCGAGTTCATCGCGGGCTTGGTCGATTGGCTTGATGCTCTCTTCTGGGATCAGTCGCCCTTTGGCGTCCATCCGGTAGCCGTCGGGGATAGTGGGCTGTTGTGGGTCGGTTGCTTGGATGTTCATGTTCAGGCTCCTTTACGGGCTTGCTTGCGTTCAAAGTTGGCGCTACCGCGATTCATTCCACGGTTATGGCGGTGGTGATTTAGTGGCTCGATAAACGCGCCGTTGCGCTGGCGAATCGCTTTGTTGTTACCCAGGCCTAGCAGGAACTCCTCCCACACGGCGTACACACCAGGCAGCTCGAAAGGCTCTTCGTCTGTCGCTGGCTCGCTAGCGGCTGTCTCTAGTCCGGTATCCCAGCGTTGCCAGATGCGCAGCACGGCGGCTTCTTGCGCGGGCAGCAGTGGCTCAGGTTCCAGCGCTAGGCGCTCGAACTGGGCGGGGTTGATCAGGTATTGCGCTAGGTTCACGCCATGGCGGGCCATGCGCAGGGCGATGAAGCGGTCGGCGTAGTGCTCAAGGTGAGCATCGCTGTAGGTTCTCATTGCTTGTCTCCCTGGTTGGCCGCGCCTTTCAGCAGCTCCGATAGGCGCTTGGGGGCGTTGACTTGCTCAACGGCTTTGGCGGTTTGACGTTGGTCCTTTTTGCCGCTGGTCACCGTCGATTGGCGGTTGGCCATACGGGCGTGTTCTGCCAGTACGTCATCGGTGGAACGTTCTTGAAAGGCAGCGGCGGGCGGGCGATTTGCAGGCGATTTGGCACCGCTTCTCTTTGCCTCTTCCTGTTGCTTTTCTACGTCACCGGCGTGGCGATCGGCGCAGCGGGCAACCACTTCATAGAGGTAGCCATGGCCACTTAGCGGCAAACCGGTGGGTGGGCTTTCCAGCATCTGGTCGAGGGCCATTACCCACACCTTTAGCGGCGCTTCTCGCGTGACGCCTTTGCGCTCAATCACGCCGCTGGTGATGGTCTCTTTTAGCTCGGTGAGCAGGCGGGCGCTTTTGGCACTGGCCAGGGCGCGGCTGGCAGGCCGGAACATGCCGAGGTAGCGCACAATGCGGCTGCTCAATAAAGCGGGCATCTCCAGCGCGGCGGCTACGGCTTGGTTGTGCTCCCCTTGGGTAACGAAGGCGGCCATGTCGCCGGTCATGCCGCACTCTGGGCAGGTGGCTTTAAGGGTCATTGGTCTTCTCCCTGGCGGTCGGGGTTGTGCGGGCATGTTTGGCAGTGGCGCCACATGCGCATGGCCATGGGGTTGTGGGTGGGCGCTGGGCGAGCCCGGTAGTCGCGGCACTGCTCAACGCTGATGGTGAGTTGCTGCGCGGGGCATTGGAGGCCGTCCAGAGCCAGCAGCACCTTCTTTTCGATACTGTCGGTGGATGGGCTCGGGTAGCGGTTGGCCAGTGCCAAAGACACCGCGCTACGCGAGACGCCGATACGCTCTCCCGCCATCTTGCGGTTTGTGGCGCGCACTTCATCGGCGAGCAGCAAGATCCAGCGGGGCGGCTCTGCGCCCCAATGGGTAATGTCGACGGTACGGGTGCGACGAATGCTGTTGTTTAAGGGCGTGTTCATGGCTCACCCCCTTCGGTTTTGGTGACTCGGCTGTACACCACTTCGCCGGTGTTGGGATCGTATAGCTGCTTGGTACGCTGGATCATGGGCGCACGGGGCCCCGTCCAGCGTGTTGATACCAGCCGGTAGCGGGTCAAAACGCCTGGCGAGCCTGGGCGAATAATTGCGACGTACTCGGCAGCGGCCAGAAAGCGCAGGTATTCGTTGGCGGTGGTTTCGGCGATCTCGACTTTGGGCGTCGTGGCCGCATCCGCCAGTTCGCGGGCGGTGCAGTCGCCGACTATCTTGAGCGTGCGCCACATCTGTTCACGGCCAAGGCCACCGGTGGGCGTGGAGCCGTCTTTGCGCACACGCGGGGCTTCCACACCAACGTCTTTAATAAGGGTGTACTGCACCGGCTCGCCGCTTTTGCGGGGCACATCGATTCGGGCTAGGTAGCCGCCTTTTTCGAGGCCGTTTAGGTAGTCACGCACGCGGCCTTGGCTGACCGCATCCGGCATCAGTAGCGAGACTTCAACCGTCGTGATGGCCAACCCTTTGGTGTGCATACCACGTAGGGTTTCCCAAATTGCCTGGCGGTCGATGCGCGGCCCCAGGGCGTTGAGTTGGGGTTTACGTTTTGCCATGCCTTAGCCCCTCCGTGCCGGTGGCTGGCCGGTGTGGATCTCACGTTCGCCCCATTCCCGCATGCCGACCATGGTCCAGCCGTTGGCGGTGGCCTCGCTGTGGATCTGGTAGAGGTTGACGGCAACGCGACGCAGGCAGCCTTTTACACGGTCGTTGACCGCTTCCAGCAAATCGTCTTCGATCTCAATGTCGGGGTAGCTTTTGTCTGCCAGGGCGCGCACGTCATCCAGGCTCGCGGCTTGGGCGGGCACCCACTCCAGTACACGGTTGTGCAGGCGCTCAAGGCGGGCCATGCTGGCGGGCACGCGTTCTTCACCGCTCAGAATCAAGGTGCCCTGGCTGGCGTTATAGATGTCGGTGAGAACGTTGGCCGCTGCCTTATCGATCACGTACTGGACGTCATCAATGATCAGCGGGCGACCACTTCTGCTGAGCTGCTCGGCGATCTGGTCGACCATCTCCGAGAGCGTTTTCATGGGGATGATGCCCATCTCGCGCAGCACGGCGACCACAAACGCTTTCTTCGTCCAGCTTTCGCGGCACTCGACGTAGTAGGCGCGGTGCATGTTGGCCGCGTAGGCCGCTGCCAGGCTTTTGCCGTAGCCGCTGGGGCCGTACATGACCACTAGGCCTGGCAGTTCCGGCGGGCGGTTGGCGGCGCTTTCAACGGCAGCGGCGAGTAGGCCGACGTTTGTGAGTGGTACAATAGTGTTGACGCTCATAGTGCTTCCTTATCCAAGGTTGGGGTGTCGTGGGCCGTGGTCTAGACGGCCCGTCGGTTGCGGGCGGGTGACAGCCCGTCCGCATCCATTACTTTCGCGATAGCGCGAAAATCGTTGTGATGCTGGTAACGTTCGTGCCAGTTGCGTGCCGCTTCCGGCACTTCCTCTTCCTGCTGAAGTTGGGCATCCAGCTTTTTCCAAAGCCGATAACGCTCCATCTTGTTTTGGGGTATCTGAAAGCGTGTGCCTTGATCCGCCAGCTGCTTGGCATAGGCGCGGCCTGCGGCTGCCTGCTTTTCGTCTGAATAGCTGGCGGCGGGGGTAATCGCGCGGATCTCGACATCGCTGCCGGTGATGGTTTTGGCTTTTTGTGCCAAGCGGTTGAGCTGGCCTTTCTCGCGCTTTTCGGCGGCGCGCTGGATCATCGTTGCAGGCATGGCGGGGGTGGCGTTGCCGTCAAGGATGGCATCGCCTAGATGTTCGCCTTCCAGGGTGTAAACGCCGACGCTTCCGGTGTCGCGGTAGTCCCAGGCGACGCGAATCTCTTCGCCGTGCATGTCGCGCAGGGCATCCAGGAAGTAGAGGCCACCGTTGATGCGCACTTCGCCACGGTTGGTTTTGCGTACTTCTTGTGGGCGCATGAGAGAGGCGACGACATCGCTAGGCGCGGTTAATGCTTCAAAGCCTTCGGCCTCAGCACTTTTCCAGGCTTCCATGGGGCTTTGGTTGCGCAGCCTGCCGGTGTCTAAATCGCGCACTTTGGAAAGCCCTTTATGCGGGCGGTGGTTATAGACGTTTAGCGCTTCGTTTAAGGAATCAAAGAACTCTTGAAACGTGGGTATTAGCGCGGGCTTTAAACCCTTTTTAATATCGCGACGGCTTAACTTGTGCGCTTTGGTGGAGGCTTCTTTATCCATGTCCGCGCCGATATAGCTGTCCATCGTCTTGGCTAACTTAACCAGCGTGCTTTGGTGGGCACGCTCGATCACGCCGCGTGCCTGTGAGTTGTAAGGCAGCGAGTGGGTAATGGTGCCGCCCAGGCGGTCGACCACTTCATAAACAGTGGCGTTGTCAAAACCGCTGCCGTTATCGACATAAAACAGGTTGAACATGCCTACGCGGCTAACGGCATCGCGCAGCGCATCCAGCGTGGCTACGGTCGACTCGGCAAGGTTGAGAGCGAAGCCGACGATCCGGCGCGTTGCCCAGTCGATAATCAGCGTGACTTCAGGCCGGAAGGCTTGACCGGTCAGCGGGTTGATCACTTCGGCATCAAAGGTGTGGCCATCCGCGACCCACACATCGTTGGGCCATAGCTCCGCACTGGTACGGCGCTTGAAGGGCTGGAGCGCTTTAAGCTCATGAGCGCCCATGCGGCCACGCTCACGCGCTTCCGGTGACAGCTTGGCTAGCCAGCGGCGCACCTGGTGTATAGAGGGGTGCGGTGGCTGGGTCTGCTCGACCAGCAATTGGTAAGCAGCTTCTACGCTGGGCTTCTGCGGTTTCTGGTAGCGCTTGAGAAAGTCACCGGCCCAGGCGGGCATGCTCATATCTGCTTGGCGGCGCTTAGGCG
>NZ_JBQSYD010000042.1:0-20855 GCF_052378905.1 Halomonas sp. AOP22-C1-8
CCAGCTCCACTTTTTTCTTATTCCTTTAACTCATTCCCCCTGCTCATCCCTCCAGGAATGGCGCGGTGAGAAACCGACCAAGCGGCGGGCTTTTGCATTGCTGTAAAAGGTTTCAAATTCACCCATTGCCTGCTTGATGGGTACGCCTGGGTAGAAGCGTTCCACTACTTGAGCATTGCTCAATCCTACTGACAGATCATTATTGGCGACGTTAAACACCTCGTAACCCAGGCCGTCTGTTTTCAGGCAGCAGTCGACCATCTGCCCCAGGTCGCGAGCGTCAATGTAAGCGAAAATATTGCGGCGGCGCAGTGCCGGGTTGTCCATATAAGCCGGGAAGTTCTGGCGATATTCGTGAGGCTCGATCACGTTATTAATGCGCAAGGCATAAATGTCGATGCCCGAGCGCTCCTGGAAAGAGCGTGCGGTTACTTCGTTAACCACCTTGCTCATTGCGTAGCTGTCTTGCGGCACTGTGGGATGCTCTTCATCTACCGGTAGGTAATCAGGTTGCTTCACTCCATCGGCAAAGCAAATGCCGTAAGTGGTCTCGCTGGAAGCAAAAATGACTTTGGGAATATCCAGCCGAGTCGCCGCATCCAACACATGGTAGGTACTTAACGTGTTAATGCGGTAGGTTTCGTTATCCGGCCGGTGGAGAATGGCGGGTATGGCGGCAAAGTGAACGATGGCATCGTAGCGTGGCATGCCGGTACCAGGTTCTAGCTCATCGAAATTGGCATAGGCTTGGCACGCATTAAATACCTGACCCGCGTCGGTCAAATCGACCTTTAGCGTAGTGATGCCCGGCACGTCGGAAACTACCCAGTCCAGATTGGTGACGCTGTGGCCCTGGTCGCGCAGGTACGCCGTTACATGACGACCCGCCTTGCCGCTACCGCCGGTAAACAAAATGCGCATGTGGATTTCCCGTTTATTGTAAGAGTTCGTTACAAGAACCCACACCTTAGCAAAGAAAGCGTTACACCGCCGAGTTGGTTCTATCACCACACTATGCGCGACGAAGCAGGGCAATTGATGAATTGCAATCGGTGGCAAATAGCCTTATCACAGCGCAATCATTGTGCTCCATAAATAAGCCTTGTGATCTACACTCAGTTTAAGCTTGGGTATTTGAACGATGCCTGAGCCTGATGCTTGATCCCAACAGCAGTGCATTTGCATAAACGGGAGGTCGTTATGATCCACCATGTTTGGGGGCTCCTTCATCATCCTGACGCAGAGTGGCATAAGATTAGTGGCGAGCATGAGTCTATTAGCCATCTCTATGTCCATCATGTCCTTGTTTTGGCGGTTATTCCTGTAGTCTGTGCGCTGATAGGTACGACCCAGATTGGCTGGACCTATGGCGGTAGCAACACCTATAAAGTCTCTATTACAGATGGCCTGGCGCTAGGCGTTGCGTTTTATGCGCTGATGTTAATGGCCGTTGGTGTGGTTGGCAGTGTGATCCACTGGTTAGCCCGCAAGCTGGAGAATCGCCCTAGCCGCCGCAACTGTATTATTTTCGCGGGGTACATTGGCACACCGATGTTTCTGAGCGGTGTTTTCGCCCTTTATCCGGCTTTCTGGTTTTGCATGCTGGGTTTGGTGATGGGGCTACTTTATAGTGCTTACCTACTCTACAAGGGAACGCCCAGTTTCTTGGGTATTAGCCATAAGCGCGGTTTTATTATATCCACTGCAACGCTATGTATCGGAGTGTTGGTATTAGAAGTGCTGCTTGTGGTGATTGTTCTGCTGTGGAGTATGGGATCGGAGTACAGTGTGGTGTGGTGGTTTTTTGGATAGAGAGTGCCTGTGGGGCAGTTATGACGGGTTAGCCCCAGGTTTTAGCGTTTACTGCGCAGCTTGTAAGAAAATCTACTAAATAGCGCTTCTAAAACGCATGATCCGTTTGCCGTCAATGGGATCATCCAGCACGTGGGCATGCACCCCGAACGTCTCTTGTAAGCACTGGGTGGTGAGCACGTCATGTGGTTGGCCGCTGGCGATCAGTCGTCCGCCGTCCATCACGCCAATGCGGTCGCACTCCATGGCCTGGTTAAGGTCGTGCAGGGTGATCACAACGGTAATCGGCAATTGCCTGACCAGCTCAAGAATGGAGAGCTGGTGGCGGATATCCAAATGGTTGGTGGGCTCGTCCAGCAGGAGAATTTTGGGTTGCTGGGCCAGTGCCCGGGCAATATGAACGCGCTGGCGCTCACCGCCCGAAAGGGTATGCCAGAGGCGGTCCGCCATGTGTGCCATATCCACGTCATCCAGTGCCTGGCCGACAATCGCATCATCCTCGGCAGACCAGGGGCGAAGCGCAGTGAGAAATGGCGTACGTCCCAGTGCAACCACCTGACGCACATGAATTCTATCGGTGGTTTCCGCCTGCTGTTCAACCATCGCGATAGACTGCGCAATATGGCGCTGGCGCATTTTAGCGATCGGCTGGCCGCCCATGTGTACATGACCCGTTTTGGGCTTGTTTAAACCTGCCAGCAGGCGAAGCAGCGTGGTTTTGCCGGAGCCGTTGGGGCCAATCAAGCCAAAGGTTTGGCCGGGCGCAACGTCCAGGCAAACGTCCTTTAAAAGCGTGCGTCCATGCACGCTCCAGCCCAGCTGTTCAGCGGTTAATTTCATCGATTCCTCGTGCCGCGAACAAGAATCAACGCAAAAGCTGGCGCGCCGATCAGCGAGGTAATAACCCCAATGGGCAGTACCTGGCCGGGCACCAGAATGCGCGAAAGGATATCCGAGCCAATCAAAAACACGGCGCCAGCAAGTGCCGAAGCGGGCACCAAGCGCGTGTGCTGGGTGCCCACGATAAAACGCATGGCATGCGGAATGACCAAACCGACAAAGCCAATAGCGCCCACCATCGACACCATAATGGCTGTCACCAGCGCTACCGCAATAATTAACAGCCCTCGTGTTGGGCGCACGGCGATACCCATGGACGCCGCGCTGTCGGCGCCGAAGGTAAAGGCATCCAGTGCGCGGCGGTGCCAAAGGCAAATCAGCAGGCCGCCCAGGGCGGCAGGTAAAGCGATCACGACATCGCTCCAGCGCACGCCGGAAAGATTACCCAGTAGCCAGAACATGATGCCGCGTGCCTGCTCGGCACTGGCCGACTTGGTAATGATGAAGGCGGTCAGTGCGTTAAACAGTTGAGAACCTGCAATGCCCGCCAGAATAATGGCCCCGGCGGCTTGGGTGCTGCGCCCACCGCCAGTCCCGCTGCTGGCTGCATGGGCAAGCAGTACCACCAGCCCAAAGGCAAGTACTGCTCCAGCAAACGCCCCAGCAGATAAAGTGAAAGTGCCCGCACCAAGCCCCGCTACGGTAACGGCTACGGCACCGGTTGAAGCCCCGGCAGAAATACCCATCAAGTACGGGTCCGCCAAGGGGTTACGCAGCAACGCTTGAAGCACCACACCGGCCAGCGCCAGCGCGGCGCCGCAACACGCAGCCACAATGGCGCGGCTTAAGCGATAGTTCCAGATAATACCGGCATCAATACGATCAACGGCGTAGTTAGCACCCAGAAGATGATTGGCCAATACTTTGAGAATCGTATCCACGGGAATCGAGGTTTCACCAATCGCCGTGCCGGCGAGCAGTGCTACCAGCAATACCAAGGGGGCAAGCCAAAACCAGTGCGCCTGAGAGCGCGGCGCTTGGGTACTTTGCATCGCAACCGCTTTCATAGCGTAAAAGAGGTAGCAGGTAGGGCGGGGAAGGGCTTCATGGGATGGTGTTCCGGGTGCCGATGGATATAAAACTCGACAGACTGCCGAAGACGTGACGATAAAGCACGAAAAACCTTTGCGATTGATGACTTGCTTAAGCGGGGAGGTGGCTACACCCTGGTGCCATCCTCTATAATGCGCGGTTATTGTAGTCATTTTATCGGCGTTTGGCTCTATCGTTATTCTCTTGTCAGTGATGAATAACTTTCACGTGTGTTGCAGTGTCCATGCGTCACTTAATGTATTAGGTTTACCCGCTTGTAAAGTAGGCGCTTTACTCGCTTGTTAGGGCGCTGAGTAGCTCAATATCTCCTTGTTAAATCAAGTTAATGTTCCTTCTGCCCATGGTGATGCCTGTGGTTGAGTTTCCCTTTACCGCCGTCGTCGGCCAGGCATCGCTTAAAAAAGCGTTGCTTCTGAACGTGATTAACCCGCGCATTGGCGGGGTGCTGATTAGCGGCCCGCGAGGCAGCGCAAAATCGACCCTCGCCCGCGCGTTGGCCGCACTACTTCCAGAATCAGGTCCGGGCGGCACGTCGCCGTTTGTCACGCTGCCGCTGGGCGCCAGCGAAGACCGTCTGACCGGCAGTCTGGACCTGCAAAAGATATTGAACGAGCGTGAAGTTACCTTTCACGAAGGGCTGTTGGCCAAAGCCCATGGCGGCGTTTTGTACGTCGATGAGGTCAATTTGCTCGCCGACATGCTGGTTGATCTGCTGCTGGATGTGGCCGCAAGTGGGGTCAATATCGTCGAGCGCGACGGTATCAGTCACTCCCACGCGGCACATTTTAGCCTGATTGGCACCATGAACCCGGATGAAGGCGAATTACGCCCGCAGTTGCTTGACCGCTTTGGGCTCTGCCTTGAGCAGCCAGCCTCCGTCAGTATTGAAGAACGCATCGCCATCGTGCAGCAACGCGACGCTTTTGATCGTGACCCCGAACGCTTTATCGCCGACTACGCTGATGAGCAGTCAGCCCTGCGTGAACGTATCGAGCAGGCGCGCCGCACGCTTGCTGCCGTTACCGCACCTGACTGGGTTTACGCGCACATCGCCAAGCGCTGTGAAGAGGCAGGCGTTGAAGGCCTGCGTGCCGATGTTACCTGGCACCGCGCCGCCCAGGCCCATGCCGCCTGGCGGGGAAGCGATACGATCACCCAGAACGATGTCGATACCGTTGAGCCTTGGGTACTGGCCCATCGGCGTACGCGTGAAGCACCAACACCGCCGTCTTCTCCACCGCCTTCGTCCACGCCAAATGAAAAGCCTTCTGGCGGTCAGTCGTCTGCTAATGGCTCAGGCGAGCAAGGGCAGTGGGGCGCCATGCCGCCCGTGGCGCAGAATATGCGGGATAGCCAGCCGCTTGATCTCCCCGCGCTACGCTTGGCTCCTTCTTCCCACCGGCCTGTGGCTAAGCAGCCGCTATCACTGGGCGGTAGGCGCAAGGGCGATGAAGCGGGCCAGGGGCGAACCAGGGCTGCGCTGACCTCGCGGCCGGATTGGTTTGCTACGCTGATCGCCAATCGCGGCCAATGGCCCTGGCGGCAGTTGCGTTATCAAAAAGCGCGCACCGGGCAGCCGGTGCTGCATTTGGTACTGCTGGATACCTCCGGCTCGACGTTGGGTAAGCGCTTGTTGGGCCAAGCCAAGGGCTGGGTCGATAGCCTGACCCGCCAGGCGTACAGCGCGCGCGAGCAGATGGCCGTATTGGGCTTTGGCAACGATGCGGTGACAGCGTTATTCACCCGCCAACGTGCCCCCAAAAGCCTGGAGGCGACGCTGAACAGTGCCGATGGCGGGGGCGGTACGCCGCTGCGTAAAGTGGTAGAGGAGGCTGGGCGGTTGATTCGCCAATGGCAGCGCCGTGAACCTGGCCTGCATATACGCACTTACTTGATCACCGACGGACGCACCCGTGAATCCGTTGCAGACCTGCCGAAACTCGGCGACTGCGTGGTGATGGATACCGAATACTCATTTGTAAAACGTGGCCAGGCCGCGTGCCTTGCCCAGCAGCTGGGCGCCCACTATTGGGCCATGCCCACCCAGGAGTCAGCATGAGCGATAGCAATCACCAAAACCGCATGCAGCGCAAAAAAGAGGTGGTCGACGAGCGCATCAGCCGCGCCACCGAAGAGCGCGGGGTGCTAATCCTGCTCAAAGGCAACGGCAAGGGTAAAAGCAGCTCGGCGCTCGGTACATTGGCGCGCTCGCTGGGGCATGGTCAGAAAGGCGCGGTCATTCAGTTCATTAAAGGGCGGCGCGAAACCGGTGAATACCTGTTCTTTCGCGATCACCCAAGGCTTGACTGGCACATCATGGGCCAGGGCTTTACCTGGGAAACCCAGGACCGCGAGCGCGATATAAAGGCCGCCGAAGCCGCCTGGGAAATCGCCAAGGGGCTGCTGGAAGACCCGGCCTACAACATCATCGTGCTGGACGAAATGAGCTACATGTTCAAGTACGGCTACCTTGACCCGGTGCCGGTGGTAGAGGCACTTAAACGCCGCCCAGCGCATCAGAATGTGATTATTACCGGGCGCACCATGGCGCAGCCGATTCAGGAAATTGCCGACACCATCAGCACCGTGCAGGATGAGCGTCACGCATTTCGCGGCGGCGTTAAAGCCCAGCCGGGGATAGAGTACTGATGAGCACACCTTCCGCCCGCTGCTCCGCGCTGTTTATCTCGGCACCTGCCTCAGGCCAGGGTAAAACCACGGTAACCGCTGGGCTTGCGCGGCTGCTGCGTAATCAGGGCAAGGTGGTGCGGGTATTTAAAACCGGCCCGGACTACCTGGACCCGCAAATACTCTCTCAGGCCTCGGGCCAGCCGGTTGATCAGCTCGACTTATGGATGGCAGGCGAAGCCTACTGCCGCCAACGCTTTTATGAAGCCGCTGTTGAAGCCGATTTGATTCTGGTGGAAGGCGCCATGGGAATGTTTGACGGCGAGCCTTCCAGTGCCGATTTAGCCGCGCTGTTCGGCATTCCCATGGCCATCGTGATGGATGTAAAAGGTATGGCCCAAACCGCCGCCGCGCTGGTAACGGGGCTGGCTGGCTTTCGTGAAGACATTCATTTTGCCGGGCTGATCGCCAATAACTGTGGCTCCCAGCGCCACCGTGAGCTGATTGAAGGCGCATTGCCCGCAGCCATTCCGTTTTTGGCCGCCGTACCACGCGACCCTGAACTGGCACTTCCCGAGCGCCATCTGGGCCTGGTGCAGGCGGAAGAGATTCGCGACGATCTGGAAATTCGCTTTGAAGCCGCCGCGCAGGCGCTGGAAGCCGCAGGCCTGCTGGATGCGCTCGCCACGCTTTCGCCGGTCAGCTTTAGTGCTTCTACTGAGGCGCTTCCCGCTGTGCCGCAAGTGCTAACAGGGCAGACGATAGGCGTAGCCCGCGATGCGGCGTTCAGCTTTATTTATCAGGCCAACCTGGACCTGCTAGCGCAGATGGGCGCGCAGGTGCGCTTTTTCTCGCCGCTGAGCGATGCTGAACTGCCTGAGTGCGATGCCCTTTGGCTACCTGGCGGCTACCCGGAGCTTCACGCGCAGGCGCTTGCGGCGAACAGCGCCATGCGCGATGCCATTAAAGGCTTCTTTAGCGCGGACAAACCCATCCTCGCCGAGTGTGGTGGCATGCTGTATAGCCTGGAAACGTTAACCGACTATGCTGAGAACCCTCACTCCATGCTCGGTTTACTGCCGGGGCACGGTGCCATGCGCGGGCGTCGCGGCTGCCAAGGTATGCAGACTGCTGAGCTGCCCGAAGGGCCGGTTCGCGGCCATGCGCACCATCGCTCGATGGCCGAGCAAACGCCCGAGCCGATTGCTTACGGGCGCCGCCAGCGCCACCCCGCGCCCGGCGAGCCGATTTACCGGGCCGGGCGCCTGACGGCGACCTACTTACATCTGTTTTTCCCGAATAATCCTGCGGCGGTAGCGCGTCTGTTTAGCCACGCTCTTGGCAACGATTCAGCGCAGGCCACAGCCGCAAGCCCCCAAATTGAGGAATCCTCGCATGCAGTTAAATAAAATTCCCGCCACGGTCGTGACCGGTTTTCTGGGCAGCGGCAAGACCACCTTGCTGGCCAATATTTTGCGCCAGATTACCGGCAAGCGGATTGCCGTTATCGTCAATGAGTTTGGCGAGCAGGATATCGACTCAAGCCTGCTGCGTAGCTGTGCGCTAGGTTGTGAAGACGGCGCTGACGAGGGTGAGCAAGTCGACTCTGGTGAAGACGGCAGTATTTATGAGCTGGCCAATGGCTGTATCTGCTGCACGGTGGAAGAAGAGTTTCTACCGGTGATGAAAAAGCTGGTGGCGCGGCGTGATGATATCGACCACATCCTGATTGAAACCAGCGGGCTGGCCTTGCCCAAGCCGCTGGTACAGGCATTTAACTGGCCGGAAGTCCGCCAGCACTGCACCGTGGATGCGATTATCACCGTGATCGACGGGCCTGCTGTCGCTGCGGGCCGGTTTGCCAATGATGAAGAAAAAGTTGCCGCTCAGCGCTTGGCCGATGACAGCCTTGATCACGACCCCAGCCTGCGCGAACTGCTGGATGACCAGCTAAGCGCGGCGGACCTAGTGCTGGTCAGTAAAACTGACCTGCTGAACGCCGACGAAAAAGCCCGCGTTGAAGCGCTGGTGCAGGTGCGGGTGCCCGCATCGGTCAAAACGCTGTTTATCGACCAAACGCTAGCGACTGATACGGCCCAGCTGGAGGCCCTGATGGGCATAGGCGCGGCCAGTGAAGAGCATATCGACAAGATTACCAACCATCACGACAAGCACCATGCCGAAGGCGCCCACCACGATCACGCCCACGATAACTTTGATTCCTGCGTGATTACGCTGGGCGAAGTCGATGGCGATGAGCTGGCGGCCAAGCTTCAACATCTGCTGAAAACCCAAGAGATCTATCGCGCCAAGGGCTTTGCGGCAATTCCCGGTAAGCCCATGCGCCGAGTCATCCAGGCCGTCGGCGAGCGCCTGGACGGCTATTTTGATCGCCTGTGGGCTCAGGACGAGGCGCGCCAGACTCAGCTGGTGATTATCGGCAAAACGCTGAACAGCGATGAAATTCATAAAGCGCTTGCCAGCGCTGAGAAGCCGGTAAGCGCCTAATGCATCTTTTCGCTGCCAAACCGGGAGGCTTTGTTGATGATGAAGGCATCATCGACCTGCAGCAAAGCCCTGCCGAGGTTGTGATTATGTCCGCCGCCGATAGCAACCTCTCGGCGTTGGCCCAGGCGGTTGATCGCCTGGGCGATGACTACCCCTCGGTGCGGCTGGCGAACTGGATGAACCTGGTGAAACCGGCGGCGTTTGATCTTTACGAAGACCGCGTGCTGGAAAAAGCCCGCTTGGTGGTGGTGTCACTGCTGGGCGGAAAGGGCTATTGGCAATACGGCTACGAACGGCTTCTGGCCTGGGCGGCTGCGAAACCGGAGCGCCAACTGATTCTGGTGCCCGGCTGCGATGCCCCCGATGATGCCCTGCTGGAAGACTCCAGCATTGCCTTTGACGATGCCTACCGCGTATGGCGCTACTTACGCGAAGGTGGCGTGGATAACGCCGAGCAGATGCTTCGATTTATCGCCAATGAATGTTTAGCGCACGAGCATCTGTGGCAAGAGCCTAAAGTGATTCCGGCGGCGGTGATTTACGCGCCTCAAACGAACGGCCAGCAGGCGGTCAGCCTAAGCGAGTGGCGTGACCAGCGTATTGCAGAGCGCCCGGTGTGCCTGCTGCTGTTTTATCGCAGCCACTTGCAGGGCGCGAATACCGCTGTGCTTGACGGCATGATCGACGCGCTGAAAGCCGAAGGGCTTGAGCCGTTAGCCGTCGCGGTGGCCTCTTTAAAAGAAGGCCCCTGCATCGCGTTCGCCAATCACCTCATTGAGCAAACCGGCGCCATGCTGGTGGTCAATACCACTGGCTTTTCGGTAAACCGTACCGCCGATGACGCCAATGCAGCAGATGAGCTGGGCAGCAATCTTCATGAGAGCCTTTTTGTCGGGCGGCCGGTGGTGCTTCAGGCGATACTCGCCAGCAGTACGGCGGATGACTGGCAGAGCATGGCCGCAGGACTGCATAGCCGCGATGTCGCCATGCAGGTAGTGCTGCCCGAAATGGACGGGCGGATTATCACCCGCGCCGTTGGATTTAAAGCCGAGGCGCACTATAACGCTCGCGCCCAGCTCTCTGTCACGCACCACACGCTGCACCCGGAGCGTGCCGCCTTTGTGGCCAAGCTGGCCCGGCGGGTTTGCGCGCTGCGCCAAACGCCCAATAGCCAAAAGCGCGTCGCGCTGATTATGGCCAACTACCCCAACCGCGATGGGCGTATCGGTAACGGCGTGGGGCTGGATACACCGGCCTCTACGCTGCACATTTTAAATGCCCTGAAAGGTGCCGGTTATCCGCTAAGCCAATTGCCGGAAAGCGGCGATGCGCTGATTCGCCTGCTCCAGGGCGCGGTCACTAATGATCATGACAGTCTGGATCAGCGTGCCTGCTGGCAAAGTATCAGCGTTGAGGATTATCTGGCCTGGTTTCAAACCCTGCCCGCCGCGCTTCAGAAAACGATATGGACCCGCTGGGGCGCGCCGCAAGATGACCCCAAATGCCGCCAGGGGCGACTGATGATTTCGGGTATCCGCTTGGGCGAAACCTTCGTGGGCATCCAGCCCGAGCGCGACTTTATTGAGGACCTGACCCAGTCCTACCACGATATGGAGCTGGCGCCGCCGCACAGCTACCTGGCGTTTTACCTCTGGCTGCGCGAGCACTATCAGGTCGAGGCGGTTATTCATGTGGGCAAGCACGGTAATCTTGAGTGGCTGCCGGGTAAAAGCACCGCGCTAAGCGCCGAATGCTGGCCGGATATCGCGCTCGGGCCGATGCCGCATTTCTATCCGTTTATCGTCAATGACCCCGGCGAAGGCGCCCAAGCCAAGCGCAGAAGCCAGGCGGTAATTATCGACCACCTGATGCCGCCGCTGGCACGAGCCGAGCTTTACGGCCCCATGGCCGAGCTTGAAGCGCTTACCGATGAGTATTATCAGGCGCTGGACATGGACCCGCGTCGCGAAGCGCTGATTCGTGAGCAAATATTGGCCCACCTGCGGGCAACCGGCATCGATCAAGAGCTTGCCCACGCGGTGAACAGCAGCTGTGACAGCGAAATTCTCAATGAGCTGGACACCTTTTTGTGCGATATCAAGGAAGCCCAGATTCGCCACGGCCTGCACATACTGGGTGAGCTTCCGCCCGAGGAAAAACGTGCGGCTACGCTGGTAGCACTGTTAAGGCTGCCGCGTGGTGAAGCGGTGGCAAGCCGCGGTTTGCTGCACAATCTGGCCGCTGACCTGGCGCTGGGCGAGGACTTCGACCCGCTTGCGGCGGGCAGCGAGCCCTGGCTTGGCCCTAAACCGGCTGTGCTGGCAGGCAAACTAACGGCTGCCTGGCGAACCGGCGCCGATACCCGCGAGCGGCTGGAGCTGCTCGGTGAAGAGCTGGTGGCCGACTACGTATTGGCCCAGGGCGATTTGTCAGAGCTTACCAAACATTATCCCGCCACGGCCGAGCAGCTTACGTTTGCCCGCGAGCAGCTGTGGGCCGCCATGCAGCAGGGCGTAAAGATGGAGGTTGGCTCGCTGCTGGATGGGCTTGAGGGGATTTTCGTACCCGCCGGGCCGAGCGGCGCCCCCAGCCGCGGGCGATTGGATACGCTGCCCACCGGGCGCAACTTTTTTAGTGTGGATAACCGCTCGATCCCATCGCCTGCTGCTTGGACGTTGGGCGAAAAGTCCGCCCAGGCGTTTGTCGAACGCTACCTGCAGGATCACGGCGACTATCCACGACGCTTGGGGCTCTCCATCTGGGGGACCGCGACCATGCGCACCGGCGGCGACGATATCGCCCAGGCCTTTGCGCTAATGGGCGTGCGGCCCAAATGGTCATTGGGTTCTCAGCGGGTGATCGATTTTGAAGTGATTCCTTCGATGCTGCTTAACCGCCCACGGGTGGATGTCACGCTGCGCGTATCCGGATTCTTTCGCGATGCCTTTCCGAACGTGATTCGCATGTTTGATGCCGCCGTGCAAGCGGTTGCCAGCTATGCAGAGCCAGGCGATAGCAACACTATTCGCGCCGCCGTGGTTGAACGCCAGCACACCCTTGAAGCCCAAGGGCTCAGTGCCGAAATGGCTGCCCAGGAAGCGAGCTACCGTATTTTTGGCAGCAAGCCCGGTGAGTATGGCGCCGGCCTGAACCGGCTGATTGAAAACCGTAGCTGGGGTGATGCCGATGACCTGGCCGAGGCCTACCTGGGCACCGGCGCCTACGCTTACGGGCAGTTTGTGGATTCCGGCACCGCCGCACGCGGCGCCTTTGAGCAGCAGATCAAAGGGCTGGATGCGGTAATGCAGAATCAGGATAACCGCGAGCACGATATTCTCGATTCCAACAGCTACTACGCCTTTCAGGGCGGTATGGCCAACGCTACCCGCGCGCTTGCCGGCCAGGCGCCGGAGATTTATCACGCCGACCACGCCAATCCCGCCGTACCCAAAATTCGTACGCTCAAAGAGGAGCTTGCCCGGGTCATTCGCTCGCGGGTGTTGAACCCCAAGTGGATCAACGCCATGCGCGAACACGGCTATAAGGGCGCGTTTGAGATGGCCGCCACGGTCGACTACCTGTTTGCTTACGACGCCACCACGGACCTGGTGGCGGATTACCAGTACGCTCAGGTGAGCGAAGCGCTGGTGCTGGATGAGGCCAACCAGCAGTTTTTACGAGAGCATAACCCGGCAGCCCTTGAAGAGATGGCCGAGCGGTTGCTGGAAGCTGCCCAGCGCTGCATGTGGCAAGAACCCGGTGAGCACGGCGACGCGCTGCAAGACCTGCTGCTGGAAATGGACGAAGCCAGGGAAACCGCCAGTTTATGAGCACTAGTCCGCTGATCAAAGGCTGGTGCCCAAGCGCCTGGCGGCCCATGGAAACTGGCGATGGTTGGTTAGTACGCGTGCGCCCGCCACTTGGCCAGCTTTCCCAAGCGCAGGCACTCGCGCTGTGCGATGCCGCAGAAACCTATGGCAACGGGCTGGTTGAGTTAACCAGCCGCGCCAATATTCAGCTGCGCGGCGTTTCGGGAAGCACATGGCCGCCGCTAATGGATTTTTTGGTAGTGCACGAATTGGTCAGTGCGGACCCCGCCACCGAGCAGCAACCCCAGTGCCTGCTGGCACCCGGCTGGCAGGCGGGCGATGATACGCATCAACTTGCCTGCTTGTTACAGGCGCGAGGCAGTGAACTGGCCGTGATGCCCAGCAAAGTCGGTATTGCGATTGATGCAGGTGAATTAGCGGTATTGGGAGATGCCGCCGCTGATTTTCGAGTTGAGCGCTCAATAGAGGGCGGGCTGATAGTGCGCGCCGAAGGCCAGGCCTGCGGTACACCGGTGGGCTCTGTTGAGGCGGCCATTGAGCATTTAATACGCCTGACGCACTGGTTTGTGGAAAGCGGCGGGAATGACGCCGGGCGGATGAGGCGGCATCAAGTGCCGCTTCCCGCGTGGTCACCTGCTAAAATGCGCCCCGCGAGCGCTTGTGAAATGGTGAATGCAACGCAGGGCGCGGTACTGGCGCTTGGCAAGTATCAAGCGGGGATGGTTTACGGGCTGCCGTTTGGGCGCGCAGCCGCTGCTGCGTTGCGGGCAGCGGTTACGCCTGCGGCGGTGAGCCATGTGCGGGTAACGCCGTGGCGACGGTTATGGGTCAAGGGTGCAAGTGAGCCGGTTGAAGGCTTAATCAGCGATAACCAGGATACGCGCTTATTGATGGATGCCTGCCCCGGCGCGCCTTACTGCGCTCAGGCAAGCGTTGCTACCCAGCCGCTGGCTAAACGGTTAGCGCCCAACGTTAAAAGACACAGCGTTCATATATCCGGTTGCGCCAAGGGGTGCGCCCGCCGTTCATCGGCCGACGTGTGCCTGGTCGGTCAGGCAGGCCGATTTAATCTTATTGTTAAGGGTGATGCCCAGAGCACGCCCGTTAAGATAGGCCTCACCGAGACTGAGGTCGTCGAATATTTGGAGAGTTTGGGTGCCCTATACGTATGAAACAAGCGGCCCGGCGATTTACCGGGAATCCTTCGCGATTATCCGCAGCGAGGCCGACCTTGCGCGCTTTTCTGCTGAGGAAGAGACCGTTGCCGTGCGCATGATTCACGCCGCCGGGCTTGTCGAGTTGGCCGCGCATATTCACTTTCAAAATGACGCGGTCAATAAAGCGCGTTCAGCACTCGAACGCGGCGCGCCGATCCTTTGTGATGCGCGGATGGTTTCTGAAGGCATCACCCGCAAGCGGCTGCCAGCCAATAACGAGATTATTTGCACCCTGAACGATGAGCGCACGCCACACCTCGCCCAGGAAATGGCTAACACTCGTTCGGCCGCAGCACTAGAACTATGGCGCCCGCATCTGGAAGGTGCCGTGGTCGCAATTGGCAACGCACCCACCGCACTGTTTCATCTTTTGAACATGTTGGAAGACCCGAGCTGCCCGCGCCCGGCGGCAGTAATCGGCTGCCCGGTAGGCTTTGTAGGCGCCGCTGAATCCAAGGAAGCGCTATGGGCGACGCTCGCCATTCCCAGCTGCATCGTTCGTGGCCGCTTGGGCGGAAGCGCGGTGACGGTCGCGGCCATTAACGCCATGGCGGATCGCGTCGAATGACTCAGGCATCCACACAGGGCACGGTTTACGGTGTTGGCCTGGGGCCGGGCAGCCAGGACTTGATGAGCGTGCGCGCCGACCGGCTGATTCGCGGCGCCACGCATGTTGCCTATTTTCGTAAAAAGGGCCGCAAGGGCCATGCGCGCAGCATTGTTGAAGGGCTGTTAGCTCCCGGCATCATTGAGTTGCCGATGGAGTACCCGGTCACCACGGAGATTCCTTTCGACGACCCGCAGTACAACGCGCTGCTCTCGCAGTTCTATTCGCGATGCGTGGCCCAGCTGATCGAGATAGCTAACGCCGGTGACAACGTGGTGGTGCTCTGCGAAGGCGACCCGTTCTTCTACGGCTCGTTTATGCACCTGTATACGCGCCTGCTTAACCAGGTGCCGGTGTCGGTAGTGCCGGGGATTACCGGTATGTCCGCCGCCTGGACGGCGACCGCGCAGCCGATTACCTGGGGCGATGATATTCTGACCGTGCTGATGGGCACGCTACCGGAAGAAACGCTCGTTAAACATATCGCCGATACCGACGCGCTGGTGGTCATGAAAATTGGGCGCAACCTGAACAAGCTGCGCCGCGCGCTTAAACAGGCGGGCCGGGAAGACCAGGCCTGGTTGATTGAGTACGCTGCCATGGAGCAGCAGCGTGTGCTGCCGTTGGTAGACGTTGGCGAGAGCGTGCCTTACTTCTCGATTGTGCTGATTCACGGTAACGGGAGGCGCCCATGAGCGGTTGGCTAAAAATTGTCGGCCTGGGCCCAGGTGCAGAGGCGATGATTACCCCCGAAGTGTCTGCCGCGCTTTTGGATGCCACCGACGTTGTCGGCTATGTGCCTTACGTTAACCGCGTAGCGCCGCGCTCAGGCTTGGTGCGCCACGGCTCGGATAATCGCGAAGAGATTCGCCGCGCCGAGCAGGCCCTACAGCTGGCGCTTGAAGGCCACCGAGTCGTGGTGGTTTCCTCCGGCGACCCCGGCGTTTTTGCCATGGCCTCGGCGGTGTTTGAAGCGCTGGAAGCGGGCGATGCCGCGTGGCGCGCACTGGATATTCAGGTGCTGCCGGGTATTTCGGCTATGCTCGCGGCCAGCGCCCGTGCGGGCGCGCCGCTGGGCCACGACTTCTGCTGCATCAATTTATCCGACAATTTGAAGCCCTGGGCGCTGATCGAAAAGCGCCTGCGTTTGGCCGTTGAAGCCGATTTTGCGATGGCGTTTTATAATCCGCGCTCAAAATCGCGCCCGGTAGGGTTTGAACGCACGTTGGAGGTGTTGCGCGAGGCGTGCGAACCCGAACGGTTGATCATCTTCGCCCGCGCGGTTTCCACGCCGGAAGAGTCGATCCGCGTAACGGCCTTAAAAGATGCCACGCCGGGCATGGCCGATATGCGCACGCTGGTGATTGTCGGTTCAAAACAGACGCGGTTAATTGAGCGAGACGGCGAGCCGTTGGTTTATACGCCGCGCTCAGTAGGCTTTGCCTGAAAACGCGCTGCGCTCGGTCATGCGTTGTTAAAAATCGGCTCAAAGTACTCATTTACAACCTGTAAACTCCGTCTTTTCGCCGATTTTTGCCTAGCCTGACCATCGCTCGCTGGCTTTTCAGGCAAACCCTGGAGTGTTTAGTGAAGCCAGGCAAGCACCTCATCAACGCTATGCACTTCATGGCGAGCGGGCAGCGCCGGGCGGTCAATCATGATAACTGGCACGCCGAGCGCGCGGGCGGCGCCAAGTTTGGAAACAGCACCTTCGCCACCAGCGTTTTTGCACACGATGCGCTCGATACGTTGGGTTTTGAGTAGCGCTAAATCGCCCTCCAGCGTGAACGGGCCTCTATCCACCGTGGTGGTGAAGTGGGCAAGCGGCGGCGGGGCGGTTGGCTCGTCGACCAAACGCAGCACATAGTGGTGTTGAGGCTGCACAGCAAACGCGGCCAGGTGCATGCGGCCAATCGCAAGCAGCACGCGCTGGGGCGGGCCTTCGAGGGCGCTAACCGCCTCTTCGACACTTGCCACGTGTTGCCAGTTATCGTGAGTGGTGGGTGCCCAGGCGGGGCGGGTCAGAGCAATCGCCGGTACGCCGGTTTGCTGGGCGGCGGCCAACACGTTATGGCTCATCTGTGTGGCAAACGGGTGGGTTGCATCAATAATATGGGTGATGCGCTGTTGGGTAATAAAAGCCGCCAAACCGTCGGCGCCGCCGAAACCGCCCACGCGGGTGGGCAGCGGCTGCGCTTTAGGCGCGTTAACGCGGCCCGCATAGCTGAACATGGCTGGGATACCGCGCTGGCTAACGGCGCTGGCCAAAGCGCTTGCTTCACTCGTACCCCCAAGAATCAGGACGTTTATCATGGCTTTAGTTAACAAGGCTCCGTGGCTCACACTGTTAGGTTGGGGGGAGAGTGGCACAGCGGGCCTGACAGCGGCAAGCCGTGAGCAGCTTGAACGTGCCGAAATCGTGTTCGGCGCCCGCCGCCATCTGCGGCTTCTTCCTCCGTTAAACGCGGATATTCGCGAATGGCCGGTGCCGTTTCTTGATGGCATCCCCGCACTTCTCAACGAGCGCGGCCGCCGGGTAGTCATGCTGGTTTCCGGCGACCCGTTCTGGTTTGGGGCAGGCACTAGCCTGGCGCGCCACTTGGAGGCCAGCGAATGGATCGCCGTGCCATCGCCCTCGACCTTTAGCTTGGCGGCGGCCCGGCTGGGCTGGCCGCTTGAGCGCTGCACCTGCCTGGGCCTGCACGCCAAACCGCTTACCCGCATTCGACCTTACCTGCACAGCGGCAGACGCTTGCTGGTGCTGTTACGCGATGGCGCCGCTGTAGCTGAATTGGTCGCGCTGGTGAAAACATTCGGCTTTGGGGATTCCCAGCTAAGCGTGCTGGAAGCTCTGGGCGGTGAAGATGAGCGCATCTGCACGCTGCGCATGGACGACACGTTACCCGAGGATATCGCCCACCCGGTGGCGGTAGGTATTGAAGTCGCGGGTAACGGCCCCGCGCTTCCCTTAACGCCTGGCTTGGCCGATAGCTTTTTTGAGCACGATGGGCAGATCACCAAGCAAGCCGTGCGTAGCTTAACGCTTTGTGCACTTGCCCCCCAGCCCGGCGACCGGCTGTGGGATATCGGCACTGGCTCTGGCTCTATCGCCATTGAGTGGCTGCTGAGCCACCCGGATAATCAGGCCATCGGCTTTGAGCAGCATCCGGAGCGCGCCGCCCGGGCGCGGCGTAATGCAGAAAGCCTCGGCGTTGACTGGCTGGAGGTAAACGAAGGCCGCGCACCGGAGGTGCTTGAGAAGGCGCCGCTGCCCGATGCGGTGTTTATCGGCGGCGGGCTTTCCCTGGCGCTGCTGGACGCTTTATGGCAGGTGTTGCCCAACGGCACGCGGGTAGTAGCCAATGCGGTCACGCTGGAATCCGAAGCGTTGCTGGCGCACTGGCAGCAACAGGCGGGTGGCGAGCTGCTACGACTGGAGCTTGCCCACGCCGCACCCATGGGCACCCGCCGGGGCTGGAGAGCCAGCTACCCGATTGTGCAGTGGCGTGGCGTTCGATGATCAAGCAAACAGTGACTAAGCAGGCGCTGAAAGTCGCAGGGTTCGGCTTTCGCCAGCAGGCAACGCTTGAATCACTGGAACAGGCGCTGGATCAACTGATTGCTGAGTACGGCCCTGTCGACCAGTTGGCAGCAGCGAGCAGCATGCTGCCCCTAGTTGAAGCGCTGGGCAGCGCCCGCAACATTTCGGTAATAAGCGTGGCGGATGCAGAGTTGGTCAGCGTTACCACGCTGACCCATTCCGCCTACAGCCTGCGCGAAAAAGGCACCGGCAGCGTGGCGGAGGCCGTGGCGCTTCTGGCCGCAGGCAGCGGGGCGCGGCTTTTAGGCCCACGCACAGTTTCAAACGATAGAAAGGCCACGGCCGCGGTGGCCACCACAGCGGCGCAAGGAGTTGGATTATGACGGTTCATTTTATTGGCGCAGGCCCCGGCGCGCCGGATCTTTTGACGCTGCGCGGGCGCGATTTAATTGCCGCCTGCCCGGTGTGCCTGTATGCGGGTTCACTGGTGCCCGAGCAAATTCTTGGGCACTGCCCAGAAGGCGCCCGCATCATCAACACCGCGCCGCTGTCACTCGATGAGATTATCCAGGAAATTCAAACCGCCCACGCCGCAGGCCAGGATATCGCCCGGCTGCACTCGGGTGATTTATCAGTGTGGTCCGCGATGGGCGAACAGCTGCGCCGCCTGCGCGAGCTTGATATTCCCTACAGCGTCACCCCCGGCGTGCCTTCCTTTGCGGCGGCGGCGGCAACGCTCGGCCAGGAACTAACGCTTCCCGGCGTAGCGCAATCCGTGGTGCTGACCCGCACCCCGGGCCGGGCAAGCGCAATGCCGGAAAACGAGACGCTGGCCAACTTCGCTCGCACGGGCGCCACGCTTGCCATTCACCTCTCCATTCACAATCTGGCCCAGGTGGTGGAAAGCCTGACGCCCCATTACGGTGAAGAGTGCCCGGTAGCGATTGTATGGCGAGCCAGCTGGCCGGATGAGCACGTGGTGCGCGGGCGCTTATCGACGGTGGAATCCTTAATCGACCACACACTCCAGCGCACGGCGCTGATTCTGGTGGGGCCGGTACTTGAATCCGACGACTTTCAGGAAAGCAGCCTGTACGCGGTAGGTTACGACCGCCGCTTTCGCCCCCAATCCGCCGCTTCGCCGTTTGCCAGTAGCGATGAAGAGGGCAGCGCATGATCACGCTCTCGCTGATCGGCATTGGCACCGGCAACGTCGACCACGTAACGCTCGCGGCAGTTCGCGCCCTCAACGAGGCCGAGGTAATTCTGCTACCCCGCAAGGGCGAGGCGAAGTCCGACCTTATCGACCTGCGCCGCGTACTGTGTGAACAGCTGCTTAATGACACGGCCAGTACCCGCATCGTCGAGTTTGATTTACCCACCCGCGACGGCGAACGCCAGTACCTAAGCGCAGTAGACGAATGGCATAACGCCATTGCCAGCGTATGGGCCGAGCTGATGGATAAGCACCTGCCAAACGGTGGCCGCGTAGGAATGCTGGTATGGGGTGACCCATCGCTCTATGACAGCAGCCTGCGCATCGCCAAGCGCCTGACGGACAGCGGCCGCGCGGTTAAGGTCAACGTTGTGCCCGGCATCACCAGCCTGCAAGTGCTCACTGCCGAGCATAAAATCCCGCTAAATGCGCTCGCTGAACCCATCCAAATCACCACCGGCCGCCGCCTGCGCGAACGCGGCTGGCCTGAAGACGCCGCGACGGTAGCCGTGATGCTCGACAGCGGCGGGGCGTTTACCACGCTGCCACAAGCTGATACTTACATTTGGTGGGGCGCGTACCTGGGCATGGATAAGCAGTGCCTGATCAAAGGCCCGTTAAGCGAAGTAAGCGACGAGGTTGTTGAGCGCCGTGGCGCGCTGCGTGAAATTCACGGCTGGATTATGGATATTTATCTGCTGGCCAGACAGCCTCTGCTATAGTGCTGGTATTAATATGGAATGATTTTCCATAAAATAGCGCTACTGACCAACTAACCTTTGAGGAATGACCATGAGCTTTTACGTCTACCTTTCCGGCGAGATCCACACCGACTGGCGCGACGAGATTCAGCGCGGCGCAGAAGCCGCAGGCCTGGACATCGTCTTTACTGCCCCCGTAACCGAACACGACGCCAGTGACGCCGCAGGCGACCACTTGGGTGAGCAGAGCAACCAATTCTGGCGTGACCACCAGTCTTCCAAGGTCAACGCCATCCGCACCCGCACACTGATCGAACAGTCTGATCTGGTCGTCGTGCGCTTCGGCGACAAGTACAAGCAGTGGAATGCCGCGTTTGATGCAGGCTACTGCGCCGCACTCGCCAAGCCCTATATCACTTTGCACTCTGAGGATATCGTTCATCCGCTGAAGGAAGTGGATGCCGGTGCGCAAGCCTGGTGCACCACCACCGACCAGGTCGTTGAAACCCTTAAGTACGCGTTGAAAGCATAACGCAAGCCACCACTTTGCAGGCCGACTTGGCCTGCAGCCCTCTTTCTTGGGGCTGCTAAAGGCTGGTTTTTGTGGGAGATCGCTTCAGCGCGCGAAAGACCCGCCCCAAGAATCATCACAAGTAGCGTGGCGTAACGTTTGGCGAGCCACGAGCCAATAAGGCACCCGCGCAGGGCAGCTTCAGCAGTCCTGGTGGCGTCACGGCTTTTCCTCACACCAAACGGCAACTCTCCTGAAGTGCTGAACAACCCACATCGAAATCTTCTTCACGATGTATCGTTAATGAGTGTCATCAAACCTACACGTGGCT
>NZ_JBQSYD010000043.1:0-19497 GCF_052378905.1 Halomonas sp. AOP22-C1-8
CTAGTAGAACTGTCGAAACAACTTCCATAACGTATCCTCTAAACTTTGGAAAAGCAAGTCCATTTGTTAATGATAACATTATCTGTAAATTCTTATCCTACCAGACAATATTTAATAGTAATTCACATCACGTAAATGGTCGAGTTTATATAATGGCACGAACCGAGTTGCTTCCTTTGATAGCATCTCGACTATGGCGCCGATACCAAGGCTATATGCCCCTTGAGGCCATAGATTCGGGGCGTCTGAATGCGACATCACCTCTTGATTGAGTAGCGCTAAACTCTAGGGTCTGATCCTATGTGTTAACGATACTGAACACGAAGAAGCGTTTCAGCAATAAAAACATCATTGGCTTCCTGGGCGAAGCATAAGCAGGACTGCCCGTTAAGGAGCTATTCCGTCTGCACAAAGCTCTCTCTTGCAATCACACCCACATGCCATGCTTGAAACTACGGATACTCTGCCCTCCACGCTACCTCTGGCAGCCGGAAAGATAGATAATCCAGCGCTACGGCGACAGCGATTTCACCAAGATTGATGGCGTCCACAGGTGCTTCACCAAGCTCACTGTTTAACTGGCTGAGCAGCCGCTGAATTGCCCGCGAGCGCCGTTGGCCCAGCACGCTATTGTCGACCTCATTGCCATTGTGCTTTCTGGCAATCACCGTCGTAAACGCCGCTTCCATGAGGTTTTGGCCCAACCCCGCTAGGTGCATCACCTCCGCTAAGTGAGACGTTGGCAACACGGGTTTCTCCGGATAAGCGCTATCCAGATAAATAGCGATCAGCATTGATTCGCTGAGCGTGGTGCCTTCCTCGGTGACTAGCGCAGGAATACGCCCGGCAGGGTTGGCCTTGAGTAGCACGGGGTCGTCTTCCCAGGGGTCGCACCATTTCAGCGTGACGGCGTCACTCAGGCCTTTTTCCAGTAGCACGATACGCACCAGGCGCGCGTAGGGCGATGTAGCGTTTAGGTAGAGTTCCATTATTACCTCCTGTTTTGAGCAGCAAGCGCCGCGTTGCGCTGCTGCAAACCACGACTAAGCAGTACCAGCAAAAAGCCTGCGACGAGCATGAGGCCGCTGATGGCGAACAGCGGCGAGTAAGTGCCCCAAACGCCATAGAGTGCCGACATGGCATAGCCAGCCACTGCCTGGGCAGCAGCAAAAGCGGCGGTGGCTTGCCCCCAGATTTTCTTGTGCGCGGTTGGCCCTACCAACTCAGCAAGGCGGCCCGAGGTGAGTGCGACAATGCCGGAGATCATCGCCCCTACCATAAAAGAGGAAACCGATTGGCTGATCAGTGCTAGCGAGAACACCGGCAACAGGACAGCGGCAGCCTTCGCTACAAAAGCAATCGCCAAACCATAATGCCAACCTGCTCGTTGCGCCAGGGCGCCGACCATGAGCGGCCCGCACACGGCACCTAAACCGAAGATCCCCCACTGAAATGAAGCGGCCTGGTTACCTAGCGCATTTTCCCTGGCGAGATAATCCACCCAGAACACGGTGTGGGGCACAAACCCAACCGCATCCAGGGCGTACGCACTAATGACCAGCCACACGACGACCTTTACCCCCGAATACTCCCTGGATTTATTGGCCGTTGGGCTGGCCGTGGCAGGTAACGCCAGCCGAGTGATGCCGTGATCGCATAAAAGCCCCGCCATAACGCAAAGCAGCCCCAACGCGCCCCACGTAAACGCGAGACTTAATTCAAGCAGCAACGGCACGATGAAGGCTGAAAGCAGAGCGCCCAGGCCAATCCCCGTAAACACCATGGCACCGACACGGGTTCGTCTTTCAGCGGGCGTGGCCGCCAACGCCAGCGAAGGGCCAACTACCATTAAGATGGTGCCCGCAATGCCCGACACCAGGCGCCAGAAGAAGAACCAGGTGAAACCGCCCTCCCCAGCGCAAAGCACAAAGCTTAAAGCGATTCCTACGAAGCTTGCCGCCATTACGTGGCGCGTAGAAAAGCGCTCACTCAGGGAGTGGGCGACAAGCGCGCCGATAAAGTAGCCCAGCAGGTTGGCTGCCCCCAGGTAGGCGCCCTGGCTTGCGGTAAACCAACCCTCCTGAATAATCGCCGGTAATAGCGGCGTGTAGGCAAAGCGAGCAATGCCGATCCCCGCCAAGGTCGCCATTATGCCGGTCATTAGGGCGGGCAAATCGTGGGAAGTAGATGTTCGGCTCATCAGGTTGTGTCCTTTTTGTGCCGCCTTTCGGGCAAGTGGGCAGCGCGGTACTGCACAGCCAGACTACGCGCGAGAAACTATTTCTAGAAACGATTTGTTTTGATAGTTACTATCTTTTTTTGAGATAACGCTGGCGTGGCAGAAAGGTGAGTATGCAGCTTAAATCATTGCGACTATTTATGGCGGTGGCCGAGACAGGCAGCTTCGTGGCTACGGCAAAACGCTTGCACACGGTGCAATCCAACGTGACGACTCACATCAAGAAACTTGAGGAGGAGTTAGGCGTACAGCTCATTCATCGTGCGGGGCGTGTTCGCCCGACAAGCGCGGGTTTGGCGCTGGCGGAGTACGCTGAGCGCATGTTGACGGCCCATGATGAAGCGGTATCGCTGTTTAAGGGCCAGGAGAAGGCGTGTGGGCGGCTACGGATAGGCGCCATGGAAACCACGACGGCATTACGCCTTCCCCCAATACTAGCGGCGTATCACGCAGCGCAGCCTGATGTTGATATCCAGCTCAAGACCGGGCCAACGGCTGAGCTGGTCGAGTTGCTGCTAAATGGCCAGGTGGACTGTGCCTTCGTGGCTGGGCGGCTTGAGCATAGCCACTACCACGTGCTTAAAGCGTTCAGCGAGGAGCTTGTCTTAGTGGGCTCAATGCCCATGACAACGATGCCCTCTTCACAAGCGCTGCTGGCGTCTGCCTTCATGGCGTTTCGCCAAGGGTGCAGCTACCGCCAGCGTATCGAGCTATTGCTGGCTTCCTATGGCGTCAATGCGGGTCGGATATTCGAGTTTGGCTCGCTGGATGCGATGCTGGGCTGCGTCGCTGCCGGGATGGGCTATACGGTATTACCGCGTGGAACGGTTGACGCTCACCAGCACCGGTTCGGGATTCACACACTGGCACTGCCCGCCTCTATTGCCCACATCGATACCTATTTTGTCGCCCCCGAACCGGAAACTTGGACGCCTGCTTTGGCAAGCTTTGCTGAAACATTGTGTGACGCAGTGGTGGTGGATGAGCCTCAGCTTACGGCGTCGTGATGTGGATAGAGGAATTCCGGCTCTTAGTCAGGCCTTTTTCACAAAATGAGCGGTTACCATCATGTCGCCTGCGCCATCAACCTTGCAGTCCAGTTGGTGATCCTTGCTATCCACGAGCCGCTTGATAACGGCTTTGGTGCCTACCTTGAGTACCAGTGAGCTACCTTTGACCTTGAGGTCTTTGACCATCGTTACCTTGTCGCCTTCCGCTAACAGCGTGCCGTGGGCATCTTTTACCATCACGGTGTCTTCTGCCTCAGTCTCAGAAGGGCTCCATTCGTGGGCGCACTCGGGGCAGATGAACAGGCTTTGATCCTGATAGACGAATTCAGATTGGCAATGGGGGCAAGGTGGGCACGACATGAATGATGACTTCTGTGGCTTGGTTTAGGCTACTTATGATACTGAGCCTGTATACCCTTGGCGAATACCTTCACGCCAGCCCAGGAAAGGAGAACCAGGATGAACAAACGTGACTTGGAAGCGGCGTACCGTGATTACATCACCTGCCTCAATCATCAGGACTGGGCGAGCCTTGGCCAGTTCGTGCATGACAATGTCCACCACAACGGCAGGCGTCTAGGGCTTGATGGTTATCGCGCCATGCTGGAAGCCGATTATGAGCAGATACCTGATCTTCACTTCAATATTGAGCTTTTGGCCGTTGATTCACCCCATGTTGCGTGCAGGCTGCGATTCGATGTAACCCCGAAAGGTCGCTTCCTCGGCCTTGCGGTGGACGGCAAAAAAGTGACGTTCTGCGAGAATGCGTTCTACCTCTTCCGTGATAATAAGATTCAGGAAGTCTGGTCGGTGATCGACAAGACCGCGATAGAAGCTCAGCTGGATTGAGGCTCCAAATGCCAACCTTGTTCGGTTGCCTGCAGGTTGTCTGTCAGGGCGAGGTTTTCCAGAAACGCATCATCATGGGATACCCGTTGCGCGAATCACAGTTCGATCCGACCAGCCGATAACCTCGCCTGCTGGGATAGTGAAGCGCGCTTCTGCTTATCGTTTATTTTGCCAAGCGATACAACATAAACCCAGCCTTTTGAGCGCTTGATTATAGGCCAAAAGCTATATAGCATAAAACCTATAAAATGAAGAGGTACGCATGTGGTCGATAGAACAGACAGATACCTTTGAAACGTGGTTTTTCTCGCTTGAGGAAGCTGACCGGGAGAATGTCCTGGCTTCTCTTCTTCTTTTACGAGAACGGGGGCCAATGCTCTCGCGCCCGCATGCTGATACGGTAAACGGCTCTCAGTTTCCTAATATGAAAGAGCTGCGCGTACAGAGCTTTGGCCGCCCTATCAGAGCTTTCTTTGCGTTTGATCCAACGCGTACCGGTATCGTTTTATGCGCTGGTGATAAAGGCGGGAACGACAAACGCTTTTACAATGAAATGATTCCAGTTGCCGACAGAGAGTATGCGGCTCATCTGGAAACCTTAAAGTGAGGTAGTCACAATGGCACGCAAGCTTGAAGACTTACTGGCAAAAGAAAAGCCAGAGATCGTTGCGGCGGCAGAAGCGAAGGCAAGCGATATGCTGTTTGAGATCAGGCTAGCCGAAATTCGTCTGCTGGCAGAGAAAACGCAAACTGAAATTGCAGATGCAATGGGTGTTAGGCAGCCGACCGTAGCTGGACTGGAGAAGGTGGGCCAGGATATGCGCCTTAGCTCACTTAAACGCTACGTTGAAGCGATGGGTGGTCGTGTCCGTGTAGATATTGAGCTGCCGGACGGTAGCCATCATGGCTTCCCTGTTTAATGAATCTCTTTGCCTTCCGTGCCTACAATATGAACGGCGATTAGCGCTGGCTTGAATAAGTAGTCTACGCCATCGTGGGCTGAAGCCCGCTCCTGCAAAATGTGCCAGCCATTGGCGTTGGCCTGCGCGGCCATCACGGCACCAGCCACTGCCCCGCCCAACCATCACCACGCGAGAATACGGCGCGGCGGTGATGCTGCCCCAAGTGCAGCGCTTCTATCGCTTGAACGTCCATCCACAACACTGCAAAAGCGCTTTCATCCGGCGTTTTGGTGTAATCCAGTGAAGCCGCAATCGGTTTGCCCGGCGCGGGCCCGCTGCTATAGGCGCTGCGGGCGTGCTCCGGCAAGCTATGCCACTGCTCGCTTACGGCTTCGCCGATCAGAACAGTGACGCTGGCTTCCATGCGTATTTGCAGCTGCTCAGCAGCATCCCATACGTGCAGCGCGGCCATAGGGTTAGCGCGCAGGGCGCTGATCTTTCCTGAGTGAATATCGGTGTAGACAGCAAGCGTTGCCGCCTGCTTATCAGCGCTGCGGAGCACTACCGTGCGGGCTTGCGGCAGGCCGCTTTCGCTAACGGTGGCCAGGGTGAGGTAACGCGCAGGTGCGTGGCGGTCGCTGACACCTTGGATCAGGCGCGCCCAAAGATGGTCATGCAGTAGCGGTAGTTCTTCTGCCCAGAAGTGGGGATTTAACGCCATGGGGCACCTTTAAAAGTAATGGCTGAAAAAGCAGCGTCACTGAATAGCTGCCGGGGTTATAGCATGCGACGAAAACCCTCAGCGTCAGCACGCCCGCTAACGCGTTCGGCCTGTATAGGTGTTCTTGAGAGCACTACAAAGTAATTTAAACTTTGAATATTTATTAAACATTGCTATAGGTTAAGAGCATCAATATGAATATTAATTTTACCGAGGACGTAAAATGATTCGTAATCTTACTTTGGCTGCCGTGTTGATGGCTCCTGTTTCCGTTATGGCGCAAGATCTTCCAACAGCGCCTTATTTACCGCTCGACATGAGCCTGGCTGCTGCGCAGACTGCGTTGGATGCCTGCTCTGCCGAAGGCCACAATGTCAGCGTTGCTATCGCTGCTCGTAGCGGTGAAACGAAAGTGCTGTTACGCGCCGACAATGCTGGGCCGCATACCATCAACAGTAGCATAGGCAAGGCCTTCACTTCGGCCAGC
Organism: Halomonas sp. AOP22-C1-8; assembly: GCF_052378905.1. Taxonomy (NCBI): domain Bacteria; kingdom Pseudomonadati; phylum Pseudomonadota; class Gammaproteobacteria; order Oceanospirillales; family Halomonadaceae; genus Halomonas; species Halomonas sp. AOP22-C1-8. Next base: position 6,209 of record NZ_JBQSYD010000043.1, read on the forward strand.
ATGGGGCGTGACACGGCTGGCCTGGCCGGATTTATCGGTGGCAATCCGGGGAATGATGGGATGCACAACATGGATGCCAGGATGGTGGTTCAGGCAGGTGGTCTGCCGATACGAATCAATGGTGAGCTGGTCGGCGGTATTGGTGTAGGTGGTGCACCATCGGGCGATATCGACGCGTCTTGCGCCCGTGCCGGGCTTGATGAGATCGGTGCCGAGTAATTTATTTGTGTAATTCGGTGGGATCATCCCCACTTTCAGCGTCTCGCTTTCACGCATCATCCCGCCAAGGCGGTAGTGCCAGTCTGGTAAGCCTGACTGGCATTTTTCTTTCCGGATATTTTTGTAGTCATGCACTAACACCCCGTCGGTATAGCCTTACTTGTCTATCTGATAATTAAATGAGTAGTTGCTTTAAAACAAGGCACACCCTATCGCTCCATGCCACCCGCATTATGATGTACCCAACTCCACACACGCTGATTAAGACTGCCGGTTAAGCTCAGGCGTTAATATCCACTAAACGAGTAGAGCGCGATATCGGTACGAAACTCCCAGCCCAGGTTGCTCCAGAAGCGTTTACCGGCTTCGTTTTCTACCAGAATCATCAAGTGGGATTTTTGGATGCCTTCATTTTTAAGCGCTTCCAGGCAAAGCGCCACCAGCTGTGAGCCGACACCCATGTTGCGGTGTGAAGCCGCGACTGCCAGGTGTTGAATAAAGCCCCGGTGGCTATCATGGCCACTCATAATCGTGCCCACTACGTTTCCCTCTGCTTCCGCCACAAAGCTTAAACCGGGGTTACGCTGCAAATAACGGGCAACGCCTTCGCGGGAGTCCGCATCACGCAGTCGCACGCCTTCCGTGCTTTGCCATAGCGCCACGGCGGCGTCGTAATCTTCAATCGTCATGGGGCGGTAGTGCATGTTTACCTCTCAGTACGGCGTAAAGGTATTCAGTTGCAACTCAGCGGTAACGTTATCGACTCAACGTGACGATGAAAGCACGCCAAGCAGCGCGCACCATGTATGAATCGACTGCACATACCCTGCAGGTAAGTTATGGGGCAAGTCATCAATAGGAAACGTATCAATTCGGGAATGTTCGTGACTCACCTTTGGGTTGAAGTCGCTCACAAGACGGCAGCTGTAGGTGACGATGAATACATGCTTTTGGGGAATGACCTCAAACAGGTAACTATCGATAATTTCCTGACCAACGACCTTTACGTCCAGCTCTTCCTCGAACTCTCTCTAGGCATTCTGACGATACTTCACCTATCTCGATACGCCCGCCGGGCAGCTCCCACTCATCGCGGTCGTTGAGCGCCAGTACGACCTTGTTGGCGGGCAGGAGTAATACCCCTTTTATAGATACCGGATACATGGTTTCCCTTATCTTTCACAAGTGAATAGCCAAGAGCATATGTCGCTACGCGTCCCAATGCGTTTACAACGTGCTATTCAAACAGGATATGCCAATCCGCCTATACCGGTCCGCTTTGAAAGGCTGGATCGTAACGAAAGTGCTTAGACGGATGCCCTCTCGCCTTGTCACGTTGAAGCGTTACTACATCCCCAAACCAATGCCCAACCGCAGCGCTTGCAGGCCATCAAGCCTGACGCTTACCTCATCGGAAAACACGGGGTGGCCTTCTACGGCTAGGTCCAGCTCCGCTTGGGCGCCACGATAAGTAATGCTTACCGTAAGATTTGCAGAGCTGCTAACGGGCGCCAGCACACCGTACTCAACGTTATCGACGCTGACCGCAGAAAGGCCACGGTTATCCAGCTGTTGCTGGACTTCCTGTTTAACGGCATGGCCGTAATAGAAGTACACCCCGGCATAGCCCAGCGCCAGCACTACTATCAGTGTAAGGAGTTTTCGCATTATGGCCTCTTAGTTAAAGAATTGGGTAGTTGCCACCATGGCAATGCCATCACCTTCCATCCGCATGGTGTGATAGCTCGTGTACTCGGGGATTATCAAACGACCTGATATAAGAAGCAGAAACAATTAGGCAAACGCTTATCCCAACAGGTACAACCATAGATTCAGGCAGCCCCATAGTTTATAGATTATCCAGCGACACCGTCACCGCTTTATCCTTTTCACCTCGGCGCTCTTCCACAAGTTTGGCAAGCTCATCACCTTCATCAAACACGCTAACCACCCAGTCGATAAATACTCGCACGCGGGAGGATAACTGACGGTTGCTTGGGTACAGAATGGAAACGGGTGATCCTGTGGGCGGGTTGGCGGGCAGGACTTCGATCAACTGGCCAGTTCGTAGATCATCTTCTGCATGGTAACGGGGCACCTGAATGATGCCGAGCCCTAGTCGTGCGGCCGCGTAATAGCTTTCTGCTGCACTTGTGGTCACGCTGGCGGGCAACGTTACATATTCAACTTTTCCGCCATTAGTGAACTCAAGAGGCAGCGTCTGGCCTGCACGGCTGGAGTGAAAGCCCACCATCGTGTGCCCGCCAAGCTCGGCCACGGAATGCGGCGTTCCGTACTTGGCCAGGTATTCGGGCGAGGCGACCGTGACTTCATCAAGTGTAGTGATTCGCCGGGAGTGCATATCGCTGTCCTGGGGCATACCGACGCGCAATGCGCAGTCGATGCCCTCGCCTACTAGATCGACCAGACGATCACCCTCGCTCATGTGAAGCTCCAAACCTGGGTAGGTGTTAAGAAACGCGGGTAGCTTCGGCAATATAAAATGGCGGGCTAGCGTGCCGTGAACGTCTATCCGCAGCACGCCTTTGGGCTTGGCATTCATTAGCGCGCCTTCCGCGTCCTCAACCTGGGCCAAAATACTCAAACAGCGGTGATAGTAAGCGTCGCCATCCCGCGTTGGGTGCACCGAGCGCGTGGTACGTTGCAACAGCCTTACGCCAAGGCGTGCCTCCAATGTTTTGATGGCCTCGGTCAGCGTTGAGCGGGAAATACTCAGGTCTTGCGCGGCGTGAGTAAAGCTTCGCCTTTCGACGATACGCGTAAACGCGTGCATCGTATCAAGTCGGTCCATTGTTCACGCTTTCCGAATAGTGATGACAGGTTAAGCCTGATTATAGAGCACGCTTTGTCTTTTATGCTGCATACGTCAGGTATTCACCGACTCCCTACGCAGAAGGAGAAAAACGATGGCAGAACAGAAAATTGCGCTTGTAACGGGTGGTTCCCGGGGGATTGGGGCGGCTATTTCCAAACAGCTGGCGCGCGATGGCTTTACGGTGGTCGTCAACTACGCAGGCAATGCAGAAGCCGCTGACCACGTGGTTCAAGAGATTGAGTCGGCGGGTGGTAAAGCGCAGGCTATTCAAGCTGATATAGCCGATGCCCAAGCGGTGCGTCAGCTTTTTGACACTCTTGAAACGCAGTGGGGGCACATTGATGTGCTGGTCAATAACGCAGGCATCATGAAACTTGCCCCGCTTGCGCAGATGGAGGAGAACGCGGTGGATGCTCAGATTGATATCAATCTAAAAGGCTCGATCAATACCATGCGCGAAGCGGCCAACCGCCTGAGCGACGGTGGCCGGATCATCAACCTATCGACCAGCGTTGTCGGGTTGAAACTTGAAACCTATTCGGTCTACGCCGCCACCAAAGCCGCCATTGAGACCTTAACCGCGATTCTTGCCAAAGAGCTGCGTGGCCGCTCGATCACCGTCAATGCCGTGGCACCAGGCCCTACCGCGACAGATCTGTTTCTTGAGGGTAAATCTGACGAACTGGTCGAGCGGATGGCCAAGATGCCGCCACTGGAGCGACTTGGCCAACCGGACGATATCGCAAGCGTCGTGGCTTTTCTCGCCTCGCCTGAAGGCGGCTGGATTAACGGCCAAACCCTGCGTGCCAATGGCGGCATCGTTTAACCGTTTCTTAATGACCTGGTTTAAACAACCTGGTTTTAATTAGCTTGTTTTAACTGACTTGCGGCTCGCCCAGCTCGCGGCACTCCCTAACGCTTTCAGCCAGTGCGCGGGCAAGATCATGCACTCCTTTAACGGCTTTATCAGGCGTTGCGGCGTGCTCGATACAATCTACCAACGCGGAGCCAACCACTACCGCATCGCTGAATCGGCCAATAATCGCGGCCTGTTCCGGGGTGCGAATACCAAAGCCAACGGCGATGGGAAGCTGGGTGTGTTCGCGTAGCTGGCTGACTGAGCGCTCAAGTTTTTCGGGCGTGGGTGCGCTGCCGCCAGTAACGCCTGCCACCGAAACGTAGTAGATAAACCCGGAGGCGTTGCCCAGCACTTTGGGCAGGCGCTTGGTGTCCGTGGTGGGCGTGGCCAGGCGGATAAAGTCGATGCCATGCTGGGCGGCGGGCTGGCAAAGCTCGTCGTCGTGCTCCGGGGGCAGGTCGACCACAATCAGGCCATCCACGCCGGCGCTAGCGGCATCGGTTAAGAAGCGCTCTACGCCATAGCGGTAAATAGGGTTGTAGTAGCCCATTAGCACGATGGGCGTAGTGGTATCTTTTTCGCGAAAGATACGCACCATTTCCAGCGTTTTAGCTTGGGTCTGGCCTTCTTTTAGGGCGCGCAGCGCGGCTTTTTGGATCGCGGGGCCATCGGCCATGGGGTCACTGAACGGCATGCCCAGCTCAATCACGTCCACACCAGCAGCGGGCAGGCCCTCAAGAATGCGTTGCGATGTCGCCATATCTGGGTCGCCTGCGGTGAGATAACTCACCAGCGCCGGGCGGTTTTCGGTTTTGAGCGCGGAAAAGCGTGCTGCAAGACGCGAGTTGGGATTCATGGCAGTCTCCTTATGTGCGCTCTGGTGAATAGATTCGCTCTTTTGAACAGATGCGCTCATTTGAATTTTTCTCCCAGGTAGTGGGCTACGCTCATCATATCTTTGTCACCGCGCCCGCTCAGGTTAACCACCATCAAGTGATCGCTGGGTAGATTCGGTGCCCGCTTGGCGACTTCGGCCAACGCGTGGGCCGTTTCAAGGGCAGGGATGATCCCTTCCAGGCGGCAGCACGTCTGAAAGGCTTCAAGCGCTTCATCGTCGGTGGCCGATACATATTCAACGCGCCCCTGCTCGTGCAACCAGGCGTGTTCCGGGCCGATGCCGGGGTAATCCAGGCCCGCCGAAATCGAATGGGCATCAATAATCTGGCCGTCCTCATCCTGCAACAGATAGGTGCGGTTGCCGTGAAGTACGCCCGGCGCGCCGCCGTTTAGACTGGCCGCATGTTGGCCGCTTTCAACGCCCTTGCCGCCCGCTTCAACGCCAATCATTTCGACCGAGGCATCGTTCAAAAACGGATGGAACAGCCCCATGGCGTTGGAGCCGCCGCCAATACAGGCCACCAGCGAATCGGGCAGGCGTCCCTCTTTTTCCTGCATTTGCGCGCGGGTTTCGTGACCAATCACCGCCTGGAAGTCACGTACCATGGCGGGATACGGGTGCGGCCCGGCCACAGTGCCGATGATGTAGAAGGTGTCATCCACGTTGGTGACCCAATCGCGCAGCGCTTCGTTCATGGCATCTTTCAGCGTACCGGTGCCGGAAGTGACCGGGATCACTTCAGCGCCCAGCAACTTCATGCGAAATACGTTGGGCTGCTGGCGATCGATATCCGTTGAGCCCATGTAGATCACACAGGACAAACCAAACCGCGCCGCCACCGTGGCCGTAGCCACGCCGTGCATACCGGCTCCGGTCTCAGCGATGATGCGCTTTTTGCCCATGCGTTTGGCCAGCAACACTTGGCCGATGCAGTTATTAATCTTGTGCGCGCCGGTATGGTTAAGCTCTTCACGCTTGAGATAGATCTTCGCGCCGCCAAAGTGTTTGGTCAGCCGCTCGGCAAAGTAGAGCGGGTTGGGGCGCCCTACGTAGTCGCTCTGAAAGTAGGCGAGCTGGCGCTGGAATTCGGGGTCGTCTTTGGCAGCGTCGTATTCGGCTTGCAGCTCAAGAATCAGCGGCATTAGCGTTTCGGCAACAAAACGGCCGCCGAATTGGCCAAACAGGCCGTTAATATCAGGCTGGAGCGCAGGTTGGTTCATGATGACCTCTCAAAGCGGAGTAGCAGTTGCATTGAAAGTAGCGCAAGCAGGCGGAGATAAAAATCGATAAGATGTCATCAATATGTGAGCTGGAGTCAACCGTTGATGCAACAAAGCATGCCCCCTTTAAGTGCCCTGCGCGCCTTTGAAGCCACCGCCCGGCTAGGCAGCGTGACGGCCGCAGCCGATGAGCTAAGCGTGACCCACGGTGCCGTTAGTCGCCAGCTGCGCAGTCTGGATGAACATTTTGGTGTGGCGCTTTTTGCCAAAGCGGGCCGTGGCATTGAGCTGACTCACCACGGCGAGCGGCTTTATCACGGCATTGGCGAAGCGTTTACCCGCCTGCGTGATAGTTGCGCGGATCTCAAGCGTGATGTGGAAGAAGCGCCCTTCACGCTGGCCTGCCCCGGCAGCCTGCTGGCGCGCTGGTTGATTCCCAGGCTGGGCCGTCTGCAGCGCGACCTGCCCCAGCTCAAATTGCAGGTCGTAGTGAGCGAAAGTGAACTGCCCGCCAAGCAGGAAAATATCAGCGCTACCCTGGCCTTTTCCGAGCCGCCCTGGCCTGCGGAGGTAGACGTCGTCGAGCTAATGGCCGAGCAGATTTGCGCGGTGGCAAGCCCTCACTTGGAAGCAAAGCTCGACCCAGCGCAGCCGGATACGCTCTTTTCCAGCAAGCTTTTACACACCGCTTCTCGCCCCCAGGCATGGCCACAATGGGGCCGCGCCCAAGGGCTTGAACTGACGACTCTTGAAGAGGCTTTGGGTAAAGGCCAGGGGTTCGATCATCTCTACTATTTAATCGAAGCCGCCGTGGCAGGCTTAGGCGTGGCGATTGCGCCAAGGCTATTGGTAGAAGATGACCTGAAAAATGGACGGCTCACCGCACCCTGGGGATTTATCGAAACCCCCGCCAAGCTCTGCCTCTGGCTACCCCGCCACCACAACCGCCAACGTAGTGAGCAGTTGGCCGAATGGCTTAAGCGAGAGCTAGGCGCTTCACACTTTTAACGCGGGAAAAGCCCAACCCCCTAGCCAACTAAAGCGACTGCCGCCACTGGGCCAGTGCCCGAATATCATCAGGTGTTGTACGGCAGCAGCCACCGATACCCGCAGCCCCTGCTGCCAACCACTGCTCTACCCCTTGGGCCAAGCCAGAAGGCCCCGTGGCGGTGTGATCACACGGTGCCGGGTGCCAGGTTTTGGTCTCCGCGTTATACAGCTCGCCCGAGTTGGGGTACACCAGCACAGGCAGGTCACACTGGCGTTTGATCGCCGCGACCAATGACTCGATATGCGCAAGCGCGGTGCAGTTTATGCCAATCGCTGCCACGCCCGGGCAGTTAGCCAGTGCTGCGGCACACGCCTCAATCGGCGTTCCATCGCTGATATGTTCACCATCCTTGGCCGAGAAGGTAACCCAGGCTTGGGCGCCGGGGTGTTCAGCCAACAGATCAGTGATTGCCAGCGCCTCCTCTAGCGAGGGCAAGGTTTCTGCTGCCAGCAGATCAGCGCCCGAGGCCAGCAGCAGCTCAAACCGCTCGCGATGAAACTCAACCAGCCCGGCACGATCCAGATCATAGCCGCCGCGGTACTCGCTGCCATCTGCTAGATAAGCGCCATAGGGGCCAACGGACGCGGCCACCAGCGGCTTGGGGCGGTCGGTTTGCCCCGGCTGCCACACCGCATCGCGCGCCTGCTGCGCCAACGTGACTGACCGCTGAATCAGCTCCCGCGCCTGCTGGGCGGTCATTCCCGCCTGCATAAAACCAGGCACCGTGGCCTGGTAGCTGGCGGTAATGGCGCAGTCGGCACCGGCTTCGAAATACGCCTGATGCACCTGGCGAATCTTCTCCGGCGCTTGGGCCAGCAGGCGCGCCGACCACAGGCTATCGTTGAGATCGCAGCCCAACGCTTCCAGCTCAGTAGCAAGTGCCCCGTCAATCACCATAAAGGGTGCGTCCGCCAGCAGGGCCTTGATCGGATTTGTTTCACTCATACTCTTTTCTCCTCAGCGGCGGTATCCAGGTGAACAGGGGATTGAACGGCCTTACGATGGTGCAGAAAATGCGCCAGGTAACACAGGCCAATGAACGGCACCCCGAAGTAGAGCGCCACGCGCTGCTGCGGATCAAACGCAATGCCGATGCACGCCGCCAGACAAGCCGCAAACGCGATCAGCGGTACCCAAGGGTAGAACGGCGTGCGGTAGACCAGGTCTTCAAGCCGCCCGCCTTCGCGCAGATAGTGGCGGCGGAAGTTGAGCTGACTGAGCGCAATCGCCATCCACACCACTACCACGGCCAAGCCAGAAATCGAGACCAGTACCAGGTAGACCGTTTCCGGTGCGTAGACGCTTGAAAACAGCGCGCCGAAGCCACCGATCATGCTGAGCAGCAGTGCATTCATCGGGATGCCGCGCTTGTTAAGCGCCTGGAAGCGTTTGATATGATCAACACCGGACGCGTGTTGATCCAGTCGTTTGAGCAGGAGAGCCTGCTCAAGATTCACGAACTGAACGACGATATCCCACTGATTCAGTTGGTATGGTACTCCCCCAGCACAGAGGACAGTGAACGTCTGGTGGAGTGGAGAGGTACCACGCCTGGAGCGCAGGACATCACCGACGAGCACTTTCAAACCGTGGCCGATTACGCAGTAGGCTTAGGGTCGAATTACCGTTATGAAGGCGAGCAGGTGATCGACGAAGCGTTCATTCGCCAGGCTCAAGATAACGGCTTGGCGGTACACATCTACACAGTGAACGATACCGATCATATGCAGAAGCTCATCGACTGGGGCGTGAACGGCTTGTTTACCGACTACCCGGATCGGCTGATTGAGCTTATCGAGTAATGTACTCAATACACATTTGCCCAGCGTTTACCGGGCGTTTTGATGCTTTCGCCTAACGTAGATCGAGCTCTTCAATCACCTGCTCGACTCTTGCGCGCTGGCTGCCCTGGAACGTGTTTAGCGGCAGCGGCAAGCAAGGCGTGCTGACCTTGCCAAGGATCTCGGCGGCGGTGGCGATAACCCGTAAGCTTCCTCCGTATTCACGGTACAGCGCCCAGAAAGGTTCTAGCTGATCAGAAAGGCGCTGCGCTGTTTTAAAATCATCCGCCTGGGCGGCTCGCGTTATCGCCAGCGCCGTTTCAGGAAATAACCCGCCCAGCACGGAATACCAACTATCGCACCCCACGATCAGGCCAGTGGCCGCGACGACGTCGCCACTTATCCCCAAAGTGACATCCTCCGGAATCAAAGCACGCAGGCGATCAACCCGCTCACGAGCAGCGTTGAGATTCATGCTGACCGGTGGAATCTTGATCGAGCGGACCTGAGGCAACTGGGCAATACGTCCATGCAGCTCATCGCTGAACGTAAAGTGCGTTGTGCCCGGATTATCGTAAACACACAGCGGTACGCTTAATGAACGGCAGACCGCTTCATAGTGGCTAAACACTTCGTCATTGGTCAGCGTTTGATAAGAAACCGGCGCCAGCAATACGCCGCTAGCGCCCACTTTCTGAGCATCTTCGGCAAGCACCAACACGTCCCGTGTGCGCAATGCGCCAATACCGATAATCACCGGTACATCGCCTGCGCTTTCTACCGCCAGTTGAGTAATGCGCGCCCGCTCCTCTCGGCTGAGATACGCATAGCTTCCGGTTGACCCCAGCACGCCGATAGAGTCCACCCGCGCCTCGGCCAAACGTTCCACTAAACGGGAAAACTCGTTTTCACGAATCCCCTGCTCGTGCATGGGCGTTAATGGAAATGCACTCAAGCCGGTAAACATGGGAAGCTATCCTTTTAACGAAGGCTTAGTAGATAAGTCTGAAATTACCAGACAACACGGCATGAGGGTAGCGGGACGAGAATGAGCAGGCGGGAGGATTGAAAGAAGCCCGGCCCAGCGTTATACATGCCGCTGGGCCGGGAATGATTAAACCTGATCAAGGATGACCATTGCCACCGCCAGCGCCATAAATGTTGCCGGTGGTGAAGCTGGATTCTTGCGAGGCCAAGAGCACGTAGGCACCGGCAAGCTCTACCGGCTGGCCTGGGCGACCCAGTGGCCCGTCGTCACCAAAGCTTTGTACGGCCTCTTGCGGTTGACCACCGCTGGGCTGAAGTGGTGTCCAAAACGGGCCGGGGGCAACGCCATTAACACGAATGCCCTGCTCGGCAAGTTGCTTGGCCAGCGCCTTGGTAAATGCCACGATTGCCGCTTTGGTCATTGAGTAATCCAACAGGATTTTAGGCGGATCGTAAGCCACCACCGAGGTGGTATTGATAATCGACGCCCCCGCTTCCAGATGCGGCATCGCCGCCTGGGTAATCCAATACATAGCGTACAGGTTGGTTTTCATAGTGGCGTCAAAATCGTCGTGGCTAAGGTCGGTAAGCGACGGCTTCCACTGCTGACGGGCGGCGTTATTGACCAGGATATCCAACCCACCCAACTGCTGCACGGCCGTTTCGACCAGTTCACTGCAAAACGCTTCATTACGAATATCGCCAGGAATCGCTACAGCGGTGCGTCCTTCGGCTTCGATTAACTCAATCACTTCCCGCGCATCGGACTCTTCTTCAGGCAGATAGTTGATCGCTACATCAGCACCCTCACGAGCATAGGCAATGGCGGCTGCCCGACCAATACCGGAGTCGCCACCAGTAATCAGGGCTTTTCGGCCTTGCAAACGGCCGCTACCTCGGTAGCTCTCTTCACCGTGGTCAGGCCGAGGGTCCATCTTGCTGGCAAGCCCCGGCCACTCCTGCGGCTGTTCAGAAAACGGCGGTGCGGGATATTGGCTGGTCGGGTCCTGTTTGTGTGGCATGGAGCCTCCTTTAGCGCTTGCACCCGACGCGCCATTACTGGCGGCAGGCTGGGAAGTGGATGGTTGAGCAAACGCGGGGGCGGCAATAGCAGCCGCCATGCCGGTCGCTAACCCACCGACAACCTGACGGCGTGAAGGATCAAACGCGTTGATTGGTTTCACCGTAACCTCCCTGTCTTGAGCAGTGCTGGATTTAACGTTTACCGACCAAGCGTAGCACCCACTGCTCAAGTCAAAACAAAGGCTCTGCTGACTTTATTATTAATTAACAAGATTCAACCGTTCAAAAGGAGTAACCGACACTTATAAAGCGCAATTTTGTACAAGCTGCGCTAACACGTGAGCGTTAAACTAGCGCAATGACATTTGGATAGACGGAGGCTTAGCAATGGGAAAATCGGCAAGCCGCTTTCAGTTCACTAAAAGCCAGCACATCCCCACGCTGAAAACGCTACAGGCAGCGATGTTCGATTTTCGCTATGACCCGCATGCGCATGAGGAGTACGCCTTTGGGGTGACGCTGTCAGGTCGTCAGGACTTTTTCAGCGGTGGGCAATATCACCGTAGCCCACCGGGTAATGTAATTATCTTTAACCCAGATGACGTTCACGACGGCCAACCAGGCGGCGACCGCACGCTCGACTACGTCATGCTGTACGTTCACCCCACTCAAGTTAAGGCCCTATTTGACGACGCCCTAGGGCAGGAAACAGCATCCCACTTTCGATTCGACAGTACGCTGGTGCAAGACATGGCACTACGCGAGCGGATAACCAACGTTGCCCGATTGATTACCACATCAACCGGCAGCCAGATCGACCAGGAAAACGCGCTCTATCACGTTGTTGAACGAATCACCCAACTAGGCGGTGCTTACCAGCCTGGGCATACCTCTAGCAGGCCCGATGCACTTCTCGGATTGGCCAAAGAGTATATCCACGCGCACCTGGACACCGACCTCTCGCTTGAAGCGATTAGCCAAGCGGCGCACCTTTCCAAGTTTCATTTCTTGCGGCTGTTTCGTCAGCAGTTGGGCATCACGCCCTATCAGTACGTCATCAACTGCCGGGTTAATGCGGCGTGCAGCGCACTTGAAAAAGGCGCACCGCTTAGCGAGGTGACGTTTCGCTACGGCTTTACCGACCTTAGCCATTTTAACCGTCGCTTTAAGCGTATTTATGGCCTTACTCCCCACCAATACCAGCACCACCTTAACGACTAACCAGAGAGCTTTTATGTTAGCTATTATCGCTTATGCCGTGGGCATCATGTATTCGCCTGGGCCTGTGAACCTGATGGGGTTAAATACAGGCGTTAATGGGCAGGCAAAAACGTCGCTGGGTTTCTGCCTGGGCGTGGGCACGGCGATGCTATTACTGTTTTTACTCTTCGGCTGGGCGGGTGCTGCGTGGATTGATGGGCGCCTACTCATCGCGGTTAGCGTTTTCGGCTGTGGTTATATTATTTACCTTGCCATACACATTGCGAGAGCGCGCATTGACGTTAATGCCGTATCCAGCTCGCCACTCACCCTTCGCTATCGTGACGGGTTCATTCTGCAACTGCTGAACCCCAAAGGAATTGTGGCGACACTCCCCATCGCCACACTGCAGTTTCCCGCGGCGGGTATTCAAGGGCCTGGCCTGGTGATTTGGTCGATGGGATTAGCGCTACTGGCCGCAGGCGCCCCCGGAAGCTACATGTGGATAGGCAGCCTGGTCGGTAACCGAATTGACAACCCCGCCTTCTTTAAACGCTTTAATCAGATAATGGCGGTGCTGTTGATGGGCGTCGCGCTATCTATCACTTATGAGCATGTTTGGGTGACTTTAGTATCTGCGTAGTAGGGTGGCAAAGCATCTAACCGTACTTTTTTGGGCCTGCAGGTTTCAGAGGGCTGTTCTACGCTGTAAGCAGAAAGAGCCACGTTGGCTTTTTCAAAGCGAAGTTTCAGAATACAAAGGAGTACGTCATGAACCATGGACAGGATAAACAGCGTAACAAGAGTGAAGAAGCTCAAAAAGCCAAAGAAGTCGTCAACAAAGATACTCCTCGTGGCGGTGATGCTGCCCAAAAAGCGTCTCACCATGATGAGGCGCACCCTTATCGGCCAGATGAAAACGTTGATAACCAGAAGAACCCAGACGCTCGCTCAGAGCCTGGCCACAACACGTCAGGCAAAGCAGCGCCCATTCCAGGCACTCAAGTCGTTAAAGAAAAGCGCGCTCATAAAGACAATATCGATCAGCAGTCTGATAAAGCCGACCCGAAAGGAAGCGAGTAGTTTATACGCCTGCAACCTTAACGGCTCCTACATTGTACAAAGAACCCCGTAAAGGCCATCTGTTACAGGTGGCTTTTTTTGATGCATTTATTTTTAAAATTCAATGACGCGCTGACGAAGCGATGTGAGTAA
>NZ_JBQSYD010000044.1:0-15473 GCF_052378905.1 Halomonas sp. AOP22-C1-8
GGCCGCGTTCGCCGTGCTTGCGAAAGTCTGCGATCCAGCGCTTTAGGGTGCGCTCGCTTAGGTTGCGGGTTTCTGTTTTACGGTCGTTGGCCATCACGACGCGCTGCTTTAGATAAGGCGTTAGATCGTCTTCTTTCGCGTGAGCCACTAACGTTTCGATAGCGCGCTGTTGGCTGACCATCTTGCTCATGCGTTCGATCTCGCGAACGAACGCCACGCGAGCGGTCATCACTTGGCGCTGGGCATCGGTTAGCTGCTGCTGGCCTGGGCGCTGTTCTTCCTGCTGGGGCACTACGGTGCTGGCTGGCGTAGGCGCGGCGTTATCTGTCTGTGCCAAAAGCAGTGCGTTTTGGGTTTCGGTGGGTAGAACGGCAAAGGCGTATTCAACCGCTTTACTGCCCAGGCGCTGCTGGCCCTCCCAGCCATGGCGCTTGGCGTGTTCACGCACATTACGTTCTGTGCCGGGGAGACCTGGTAGCCCGGCCAGCTCTTTGGCGGTGTACCAGTTCATTCCTCTTCTCCCATCAGCTTTTTCAGCTTGCGCAGATCCGCATTTACCTTTTCCTGAACGCGGGAAAGCTTCCCGTATTCGGCAGCAAGCGCCTCTCGGCCATAGGCCACACGCCCGCCACGTAGGTGCACGATCCAGTCGGTGAAGGCGTGGCTTTGGCACACTTCCTCAAGAAGCGGAATGCGGTAGAAAGGGATGTTGTGGTCGCTGCGTGCTGGAGAACTCCAGGCATCAAGCATGTGCTTGGAAACGTCATCGCCAGAAAAGCGGCTCATCTGCGCGGCCACTTCATACCGATCGACGGGGCAATCTTTCAACACGATGCCCACCAGCTCGCTGACCTGAGCAGCATAGTTGCCACTACCAGGTGTTGGAGTGACCGGCTCGGGAACAGCAAAGATGTCTAAAGTAAGTTCGTCTTTGACACGTCGCATGGCTAAGCCTCCCGCACCATTTGACGATGCGCTGAAGCGTTAGAAACGCTACTATTGTTTACACAATACTTTTTTTGCGTTTTTGCAGTTGTGAGTTTTTCTGCACGGTTAGGGCGCTCACGACACGGTGTACCGTCATGGTTCCAACGCTCTGGCCAAATAGCTTGTGGGGTAAAACCAAGCTTTTTGGCAATAGCGCGTTCCATCCGTGGGTAAGGCGTGTACTTCGCTAGCTGTACTGCGTTGTCTGTGACGCCCAGTTCGTCGCTAAGCTTGCGCAAGCTAGAACCCTGACTGCGGAGCTGGTATTTCAGCCACTCCCAACGTTGGGAAGGATTGATAGGAATTTCGTGGTTCATGGCGTCACCTCGGTGGCGTTTTTTGGGGTGTCTAACCTGTGCTACCCCATAAACATAGCGCGAATAAAAACGCACATCAAGAGGAAATAATCGCATCCGATTAGTTTTTCCTCGCCTATGTGCGAATATTTATTCTCAAACAAGGAAATTCAATGAGTTACGTAGGATCGGATGCTAAAGATGAAACCAATCAAGAGCATCCGATTCCCTCTCAAGGAATCGGATGCTTTAAAGATCGCCTTAAAACGGCAATGGCATCACATAGTCTGCGTGGATTTTCAAAGATATGTGGTCTTTCAGAGGCGACACTGCGAAGTTATCTGTCAGGGGCTACCTACCCGACCTTAGATCGGTTAATGCTGATTGCAGAGGCTTCAAAGGTTGATCCACAGTGGCTTGCATTTGGCCAAGAGAAGACCGATTCGATAGATGTAAAAGGTATGGATGATTACGCCTTCGTTCCGCTGTATGACGCTCAGTGCAGCGCGGGCGATGGTGCCTGGAATGAAGGGTGCCGTGTGCTAACGCACATCAGCTTCACGCGCTACTCACTGCGTAAGCAGGGGCTGACGCCAGACCACCTTTCAGCGATTCGTATTGATGGCGACAGCATGGAGCCAGTACTGCACAACGGCGACACGGTACTGATCGACCACACCAGGACGACGATTGAGGGTGAAGGTATCTATATCTTGCGGCTGGATGGACATCTCTACGCCAAGCGCTTGCAGCGTAACTTTGACGGCGTGAGTGTAATCAGTGCTAATAGTGCTTATGACAAGGTGACGGTGCCGCGTGACCGCATGCACGAGCTTGAGATCGTCGGGCGGGCCGTGTGGTCAGCTGGGTGGTTGTAAATAAATTAAAACAATGAGTTAGGAGATTGAATGGCTTCTTTTACGGTGCGAATGGTACTGAAAGGCGGGGAGTGGGACGATTACGAAAAGCTATACGATAATATGAGGAGAAAAGGATTCACTAAGACCATCTTTAATGGCAATGGTGAAGAATTCCAATTACCTGATGGTGAGTATAACTATATAGGCGAGTCGACTCGCGTGGAAGTCCTTGATAAAGCGAAGCAAGCTGCAACTGAGCTAAGCCTACCCTACTCAGTGTTAGTAACTGAATCTATGGGCCGTAAGTGGTACAGGCTTGACAAGGTCTAGCTGGGTGCCAAATAGGACGCAAAAAAGGCCGCTCCACTCAGGAACGGCCTTTTCTTCGATTTGCGCGTCTTTGGCACTGTTGGTGTCTAATCTGCTCGCGCTATATACTGGCGCTGTGATCTTAACCTTCTGAATCTACGGCTATAAATTAATCCGTTCATCCCTGTTTATCCCGCTTTGCTGTTTATAGTCCCACATTAGACCGTTGTGCCATATCTCCTGCTAACCCACAGGAAAGTGCCTGCAAAGCATGCATCACACGAAGCAAAACGGTCAATTAAGCGAACAGTAAAGCCGCCGCGCGGCTAGACACAGCACGCCCGCACAGGTACGATACGCACCCAATGCGCCCGTAGCTCAGTTGGATAGAGTATCGGCCTCCGAAGCCGAGGGTCGCAGGTTCAAATCCTGCCGGGCGCGCCAGAATTGCTGAAAAAAAGCCCACGACTCTGTCGTGGGCTTTTTTGTTAGCTAGCGTTTATTAATTCTTGCAGCCATTTTTGGCGCAGGTAATACGCTCTGACGTAGCTACCCAGTGAGACGCGTGTTCACGGGTATCGAATCCGCATCCCGTTTTACCGCCCTTGGTGCCTTTGTGTACTTCGTTTGTCGGAGTGTGTTTGACTGCCATTTGACCTCCTACTCGTCACTATTAATTATTATGTTCTTTGCGTAGAAGCTATTGCTGTTATGCAATCGGCCTCTAAAAAAGAAGCATAGTCGCAATTAAGATGAGTGCCGAAGATTTCTTCGCTTTTGATGCTTCCATGAAAACGATGTCGTAAGCTTGGGACAATCAATGTCCACCCCGTCAGACAAGCAGGATCTGTAATGGATAAGAAGGGCCTCAACAAAAGTAGTTTTGTGCAAAATACATCGCACTGGTCGATACCGTCACGCTGAATATGTCTTTTGTATTCGCCTGTAACGGTGATGGTTTTCTTTTCAAGAGTGAACAGACGGTGGTCAGTTGGCCGAGTCGATGGTGGAAAAGGCGATAGAACAATGACCGATTACACTAAGCCTTGGCTTAGCCATCTTGAGCAATTGCAACAGCTTAAAGATCGTGGTCTGACCATCACGGACGACCAGCGTGCATTGGCTCATCTTCAACGCATTGGTTACTACCGGTTAAGCGGATACTGGTTCGCTTTTCGTCAGCGCTCAGGTGCCTGCACGCCTTTAAATAAATATGGTAAGCCACTGCTTAAAAAGGGCAAAACGGACTATCTGGCATTAGACGCGTTTAAGTACGGCACGACTTTCCAGCAGGCTGTCGATCTTTATGTGTTTGATAAACGGCTGCGCCTTCTCGCGTTGGATGGTCTTGAGCGTATTGAGGTGGCGTTGAGAGTAGATATTGCCCATACGCTGGGGCGGTTAGACCCGTATGCCTATTTGGGCCCTGCACTGCTGCACGATGAGTTTGCCTATAAAATTGATCAGAAAACAGGCGTAACGCCCCTGCATAAATGGCAGGAAAGCCATGCACGGTTAATCAATCGCTCTCGAGAAACCTTTATTGAGCACCATAAAAAGAAGTACGGGTTGCCGCTGCCGATCTGGATTGCCAGTGAGGTCTGGGACTTTGGCACGCTCTCGCACTTGTTCGGTGGAATGCGAGAAGACGAGCAGGATGCCATTGCTGCCCGCTATGGCATTAGCAACGGACGTGTGTTCGCTTCTTGGCTGCGCAGCTTGAATTATTTACGCAATGTATGTGCCCATCATAGTCGGTTGTGGAATCGCAATATGACGGACCAGCCGCGTAAGCCCGCCCATAGTGAGGCCTCTCTATTTTCCCTGGGCTGGCAAAACTCCCATGTTCAGGCGCGTCCTTTCCTACTGTTCTGTATTGTTCAGTACCTATTGATGACGGTTAACCCGACGAGCACTTGGTGGGCCCGCTTATCAGAGTTGTTAAGCAGTTTCCCAGATTTGCGCGAAGCAGGGCTAAATCTAAAAGGCATGGGAATTATAGAAGGCTGGGAGCAGTGGGAATGGGAAGCAAGGCAATAAAAAACCCCTAAGCAATGCTACTGCGTGGCAGTTTCACCGATAGGGGCCGTGTTGGCGTAAATACTAGGCGCCCACGTTTCGAAAGGCAACACTTTTTAACACCTGTAGGGTGGCAAATTACTATGGCCATTGAGCAAGGAATCTGGAAGCTCGCGAACACTCCTGGCGCGCTTCCACAAAAGCTGCTACCAACGGGGCTGGCGGATGAAAGCCTGCTGGAAGAGCAGATTATGCAGGATGTCTCAATTCTGAATCGGGACTGGCTGCTGATCGGCCGTCAGGTGCGTACCGGCTTTGGTAAGCTGATCGATCTACTGGCCGTAGACGCCAACGGCACGGTAATTGTGATAGAGCTAAAGCGCGATAAAACCCCGCGTGATGTCGTCGCTCAGGCTATCGACTACGCCTCTTGGGTGGTGACACTTGCCGATTACCAGTTGATTGATATTTACCAGCAGTTTGCCGAGTGCTATGGGCGTACGCTTGTCACTTTGGGCGAAGCCTTTGAGGCCAAGTTTGGTATGGCGCTGGATAGTGTGACACTCAACGAGAGCCATCAACTGGTCGTGGTCGCTACGCAGTTGGATGCCAGCAGCGAGCGCATTATCAACTACCTGAACGAACACGCCCAGCTGTCCATCAATGCCATGTTCTTCTCCGCGTTTGAAGATAACGGCAATCGCTATCTCAGCCGCGCCTGGATGATTGACCCTGATGAGCCGCCTAAGCCGGTAGCACGTAAAGCCAATAAAGAACCGTGGAACGGCGAGTTCTACGCCTCATTTGGTGACGACCGGCCGTGGGAGCTTGCTCGGCGCTTGGGTTTTATCGCCGGTGGCGGTGCTACGTGGTATTCCAAAACGCTGGCAATGCTTTCAGAAGGCGACCGGGTGTGGGTCAATATCCCTAAAACAGGTTACGTGGGCGTTGGAGAGGTTATCGGCGAGCGCAGCCAGGCCACGGAATACCCGTTTGAAACGGAAAACGGCCCCAAAACGTTACTCGATATAGTGCGTCCAGATGATTACCCGCACTTGTATCAAGAGCTTAATGACGAGGAAGACAACGCTGAGTACCTGGTGCCGGTGCGCTGGCTCTATACCGTCGAGCGTGCGCAGGCGTTCAGCGAAGTGGGGCTGTTTGGTAATCAAAATACGGTGTGCAAGCCTACCGCGCCTAAGTGGTCGCATACGGTTAATCGGCTTAAGCAGATGTGGCCGTTAGATGTTCGTTCTCCAGCTTGATGCTAATTCTCTAGATACAGTAATTACACCCTCGGAAAGTGCCTTAACGCTCACCAAGGACGTGCCTGATTACCACCTCAGCCCGATACCCAGGCACGTTTCACCACTAAAAAACTACTGACTAGCAGTAGGCCGCACCACAATATCGCTGGTGTCGACGTCGTCAGGCTGGTTGATAGCATGGGCGATGGCGGCAGCAATGGCCTCGGGTTTAAGGGCAATCTGGCGGTAAGCTTCCATGGCCTCGGCGGCTTCCTTGTCGGTGATGGTGTTGGCCAACTCCGACTCCACAACGCCGGGATAAACGCAGGTGACGCGCAGGCAGTTGGTTTCCTGGCGCAGGCCGTCAGAAATGGCGCGCACGGCGTATTTGGTCGCGCAGTACACGGCGGCGGTGGGCACGACACTCAGCCCGCCGATGGAGGAGATGTTGATAACCTGCCCCGCCTGTTGCGCCTGCATGGTGGGAAGAACCGCCGCGATTCCGTTTAGTACGCCACGAATGTTCACATCGATCATGCGGTTCCACTCATCTACCTTGAGCGCTGCCAGCGGGGAAAGTGGCATAACGCCTGCATTATTGATGATGACATCGATGCGGCCATGGGTGGTGATCGCAAACTCGGCAAACGCCTGCATATCTTCACGGCTAGTGACATCCAGGGCCTGGTAATCAACTGTGCTGCCGTTGGCACACAATTCGCGCGCCAGTGCTTCCAGTCGGTCGGTACGTCGCGCACCAATAATTAGGCGATGGCCTTGCTTGGCCAGTTCGCGGGCCGTGGCTTCACCAATACCGCTGCTGGCGCCGGTCAATAAAACAACTTTAGAGGGGACGTTCGATAGGCTGGTCATGCGTTTTTCCTGTTGTGGGAAAGTACAGGGAAAGCGTAGGGGATGCCCACGAACGGCAATATAGACGATCCTCTTGCATGCTTGCCTAAAGCTATTAATTGGCGGGCTGGAGGCAGGAAACTGACCCAACAGCCTATACTATTACTCTTATGTTGGCTCAGACACTGGCAGTCTCAGTGGCGATCAACGAGGGCGAATAGTGAGAGCATTGAACGAGGTTGCTCATGGTAGCGAGTAGCGATGCGGTAGTGCAGCGCCGGATAATCGAACGGTTATATCAACTCGCCCCGCGCGAGGGATATACCCAGTCGCTGGTGGATGAGGTGCGCCTGATGCGCTCAAACCGGACGCTCAAAAACACCCCGGTGCTATATGAGCCGAGCATCGTCATCATCTGCCAGGGGCGTAAGCGGGGCTATCTGGGCAGCGAAGTGTATCTTTATGATGCGCATCACTATCTGGTGCTAGCGGTACCTCTGCCGTTTATTTCAGAGACAGAGGCGAGCCCTGACGTACCGATGCTGGGGATTGCGATCCGCCTTGATACAGCGGTCATTGCAGAGCTTGTCACCCAGCTGGATGAAACGGTCGATGTTCAGCCAACCCCACCCCGCGGCATGCTTTCCACACCGCTTGATCAATCGCTTGCCGGTGCAACGCTACGCTTGCTGGATGCGCTGGCAACGCCTGCGGATGCACGCATTCTAGCACCGTCCATCGTGAGAGAGATTTGCTACCGGGTACTGACCGGCGAGCAGGGCGGAAGCGTTCGCTCGGCGTTATCCCACTATGGGCAGTTCGGGAAGATAGCCAAGGCGCTACGCCGCATCCATGTACATTACGCCGCTCCGCTGGAAGTGGGCACGCTCGCCCATGAGGTGGGAATGAGCGCTCCGGCGTTTCATGCGCACTTCAAATCCGTCACTCAAACCTCGCCTATCCAGTACATCAAATCGACGCGCTTGCACCATGCGCGGCTGTTGATGATTCGTGATGGATTGACCGCCGCTGCTGCGGCGAGCCGGGTAGGCTATGAAAGCCCTTCCCAGTTCAGCAGGGAGTTCAAGCGGCTATTTGGTCAGCCACCTGCAGAGGAGGTGCGCGCTATGAAATTGAGTCTGGCGTTATCACCGCCTGCTCCTATCACCGATATCGCTTCGTTGCATTGAGAACGATACGATGCCAGATGCTAACTCATTAGCACATTTTATAATCTCTCAGCCTATACGAGTTACCAATGAACATACTCGATAAACGCGCCTTCTACCTGCTGGAAGTAAGCAGTTGCGGCGGTATTCGCGCGGCGGCTGAGCATTTGCATATTAACCCCTCCGTGGTGAGTCGGCAGGTTCGCAGCCTTGAGCGAGAGCTGGGAATGGCGCTATTAGAGCGGCAGGGGCGCCATATGATGTTAACCGAGGCGGGGCTGCTGGTGGTGGATAGCTTTCTTGCCCAGCGGCGGCTCAACTCGGAGCTGGGGGATACGCTTTCCCGGTTGCGCAATCTACAGGCGGGGAAGGTCGTGGTTTCGGTGGGCGATGGGTTTGTGGATAGCTTTATCAACTACGTGATGAAGCGCGTCTCCGAACATTACCCGGACGTGCTGATCGAGATCAAAACGGGCATCTACTACCCCCGTGAGCCCCACGAGATGGTGGCCAACGACGAGGTGGATATTGCGATTACCTATGGGCCAATCTCGGATCCGAGGCTGGTGGTACACTCCTTTGAGCGCGGCCCGCTATGTGCCCTGGTGGCACCTTTTCATCCGCTGGCCCGGCAGGAGAGTGTTACGGTAGCAGAGCTTTTGCAGCACAAGCTTATTTTTCTGCCCGATGTATCGGGGTCGCAGCAGTTTGTAAATGCGTTGTTTAGCGCCGCCGGGCAACCCGCCACGCCCGCCTACCGTTGCAACCTGCATTCTGTTTCACGGCGCATGGCGAGTGCCGGTATTGGGGTGTCGTTCATGACCGCGGCGGCTGCACGCAATGAGGTGGACGAAGGGCAGCTCAGAGCAATTCCCGTGGCGCACCCACTGGCAGCCAGCAGTCAGGGCAATCTGGTAAGAAGAGTCGGCAGAAGGCTTTCACCCGCTGCCGACTATTTATGGAAGCTGATGCTGACGATGCAGTAATCAGTTCGCCATCATGTAAACGCCGGGGCCGATCGGCCACCCCATGGCTAGCCAGAACATCAAAAAGGCGGACCAGGCGAGCAGGAAGGTAACCGCTAGCGGCAGCATGGTGGCTATCAGCGTGCCCAGCCCCATGTCCGGCTTGTAGCGCTGCATGTACACCAGGGCAACCGAGAAGTACGGGCTCATGGGGGAAATGATATTGGTGCTGGAATCACCGATGCGGAACATGGCCAGTACGAAAGCGGGGTCGAAATCGATCATCATCAGCATCGGCACGAATACTGGGGCCATCAGCGCCCACTGGGCCGAGCCGCTGGTCATGAACACGTTGAGTACCGCACTCATGGCAATGAATGCCCCCACCAGCGGCAGGCCGGTAAAGCCGGTGCTCTGCAGAATGTTCGAACCCTCGATGGCAATGTACTGACCAAGCTCCGACCAGCGGAAGTAGGCGATGAACTGTGCAATGGCGAAGAACAGCACCAGCGTGGGCGCCAAGTCGCTTGCTGATTCGGCCATGCGCTGGGGGACGTCGCGGCTGGTCGTTATCTTGCCGGTGGTAATGCCGTACACTAGGCCGATGGTCACGAAATAGCCAAACATGAGTGGCACCAGCGAGCGTAGGAAAGGTGACGGAATTAGCCCGCCCTCTTCGTTACGCAGCGGGGATGCTTCAGGAATAACGGCAATCAGGATCAGCGCCAGATAGATCAAGGTGGCGAAGCCGACCCGCTTAAGGCCTAACTTCTCTTCCGGTGTTAACTCCGGCTTGACGATATCCGTCTTAAAATCCTTGCTCATCGGCAGCGTGCGCGTGAGCCGCGGTTCAACCACCTTATCGATAATCAGCGTACCCGCAATGGCAAGCACGAATACTGAGCAGGCCACAAAATAGTAGTTATCAACTGGCGAAATATAGGCATCAGGATCGACCAACCGTGCTGCTTCGGTAGTGATGCCGGCAAACAGCGCGTCCCCGACAGTAATAAACAGGCTGGCATCAAAACCTGCACCGGCGGCGGCGTAGGCTGCGGCAGCGCCCGCAATAGGGTGACGGCCCACCGAGTGATACAGCATGGCGGCCAGCGGTATCAAAATCAGGTAGTTGGCATCAGAAGCAATACTGCCGCAGATGCCCGCCAAAAATACGCAGAAGGTTAGCAGTGAGGGCGGGGCTTTGGCGACGCTTACCTGCATCAGCGTCGACATCAGGCCGACCTTATCGGCCAAGCCAATACCGAACATCACCACCAAAATAAGCCCAAGCGGTGGGAAATTGACGAAGTTACTGACCACACTGGTCAGCATGAATTCTAAACCATCGCCTGATAGCAGGCTTTGGACATAGACGGTGTCGCCGGTTTGTGGGTTGATCGCCGAGACGCCAAACGTGGCGAGCATGGCTGAGATAACTACAACCACTACGGCGAGGATGGTAAATAGGATGAACGGATGAGGAAGTTTGTTACCTACGCGTTCAATAGAAGCGAGTACAGACTGCATAGTGTTAACCCTTGTTTTTAGAAATTTTTTGGTTGTAAAAAGGTTGTCAGCTGCGTAACAGTAGCCCTTTTGCTAAAGCAACAAACATGCCACCTGCTACCTGTAATATGTTGTCGTTAAAGTCGTAGTGTTCGTTGTGAAGATAAGCGCTGTCGCCGTTACCGACGAAGAAAAAGCAGCCAGGCACTTCCTGTAGGTAGAACGCAAAGTCTTCGGCACCCATGGTGGGCATGTAATCCAACTGCTGAATGTCGTTACTGACTACATATTTGGAGGCGAGTGCTAACACCCGTTCAGACCATTCGGGATCATTGGATAGTGGTGGAATCTGGTGAATGTGTTCAAGTTTGAAGCTGGCGCCATGGGCATCACACACGCCTTTAGTGACCTGCTCAAGCTTGCCAGCCAGCGCATCGCGGGATGAGGGGCGGTCACTTCTAATATTCACCACGAGCTCTGCGGCGCCGGGGATTACGTTGGCTGCATCGCCTGCATGAAAGGACGCTACGGTAATCACACCGGATTCCAAGGGTGATTTGTGACGGGCCACCAACCCTTGCAATTGTTGTACTAGCGAGGCGCCAACGTAGATCGGATCAATGGCCAAGTGAGGCATGGCCGCATGGCCAGAGACGCCCTCGATGATGACTTTGAACGTGTCGTTGCCACCCATAGCCGGACCGGGCTTTACGAACAGTTGGCCTTCAGGAAAGCCGGGGCGATTGTGGTAGCCAAATACGGCTTCCACTCTAGGGTTTTCAAGCACCCCAGCCTTGACCATCGCATCCGCACCGTTGCCGCCTTCTTCCGCTGGTTGAAAAAGCAACTTGAGATGCCCACACAGTTCATCACGCTTTTCCATGATGACTTCGGCGGCGAGTAGTAGCGTGGCGGTGTGTCCGTCATGTCCGCAGGCGTGCATAAGACCTTCATTCTGCGAACGATGGCCAAACGTATTGGCTTCGTGAATAGGAAGCGCGTCCATATCAGCACGAAACGCGATCACAGGACCTTCGCGGCCGGTATCCAGTTCCGCCAGGATCCCTGTTGTCGCAATACCCTCAGTTACCTTGTAGCCAAGCGCGCGTAATCGTTCGGCGGCTAGCTTGGCGGTTTGGGTTTCTTGGTATTTAAGCTCAGGCTGCTTGTGGAGAGTTTGTCGCAGAACGATTGCATCTTGTATTTGCTTATCGGTAAACATTGCCTGTCCTTGCCGTTATTGATGTGCCTATTGGCAACGTTATTAGGAAGACTAACCCTAAGTGACTTCACGGGTGGAAAGGAGAAGCAGGAACGTTATCTTTGTTGCTTTTTGAGCAACATTTAAATTAGATCCATGGTTTTAGTGCAAGATTTAGAAGTTATGTAGCTCAATAAAAAGCCGCGCAATCGCGCGGCTGCCTCATTTACTCTAAACCCCTTAAAACTCAGTCCTCAACGTAAGCGAGGCACTACGTGGGGCGCCGTAAGCCGTAGCGGTTGTAGTAGCGTTGGTCGAGCAGGTTGTCGACGTTAAGCGTTACGCTGGTTTCATCGTTGATATCGTATTTTGCCATGGCGTTAACGATGGCGTAGCCGGGCCAGTTGACGGCAGTGGAACCTGTGCTGACGCCGTTTGTAGGTTGGCCTGCCGGGCCTGATATCGCATGGGTGTTGCTTTGCGCGTACACACCGCCGCCGAAGGTCATGCGGTTCAAGAAACCGGACGGTTCATACGTAGTGGAAAGCTTGAACAGATGCGATGGGTCGCTGCGGCCATCCGAGTCCACACGGCGGAAGTGCAGGTAAGTGTAGCCACCGTAAACATTCCAGTTGGGCGTCAAAGAGCCGGCGATCTCCAGGTCGATGCCATCGGTTTCATAGCTGTCGCCCACGATGGGTTTAACCGTGGCGCCGCTGGTGGTTTCACGGGTTTGCGGCGTGAATGTGCTGGTGTAGCTTGCATATAGCGAGTGATTGTCCGTGAGGTCATACACCACGCCCGCGTAGGGGTTACCACGCCGTTTTCGTGCTGACTTGAGTGATCAATTGTGCGCAGTATCGTAATGGCGCATCGCGGCAGGCTGGCACTCAAAAACCGAGCCGGTGGCGGGCTACGTGTTGTAATGGCGCTACCCGCCTGTGCTGACACTGACACGCCAAGGGAAGGCACCCCTTGATGCGGTGCGGCTTAGGCGCAGATATGTGGCTTGAGATGAGCGGGGCAGGCGCAAGAATTAGCGAAGCAGCAGGTCTTCCGTAATGGGAATAAATGTGCTCGCCTCGTTCATTAATGACGCAGCGGTGAGCTGGGGAACGCCATACACCTCTACTTTTTTCCCATACTTGACGCGAATTTTATTCACCAGCAGGTCAAAATCGCCATCACCCGTTACCAGTACGATAACGTCGGCGTGCTCTGCGTACTCGATGGCATCCAGCGCAATACCCACATCCCAATCGCCCTTGGCAGAGCCGTCGGCGCGTTGAATAAACGGTTTTAGCTTCACCTCAAAACCAATGGCTCTGAGTATATTTTGAAACTCGCGCTGTTTCTTATCGCCTTTATCAATGGCATAGCAGAACGCACCCACCACGTCTCTGCCCGCGGTGGCTTGCGCCCAAAACCGGTTGTAATCAAAGTTTCTCCGATATGCATCCCGCGTGGTGTAGTAGACGTTTTGTGTATCAATAAAGATGGCGACGTTGGTCATAAGTATGGCTCGTTGCGAACTATCCCATCATGCGGGCATGTTGGTCCCATAGCATCCAGATCGTACCGGCCACGATGATAAGCACGATCAGTGTGGTGAAGAGGATACGCTTTAGAGCGTCCCGGTGCGATTTAGCCTAGCCAATATGTAGGAAAAAAGCGCAGATGAACAATGAAGTGCACCAGTGCGAGCGCACCGAATACCATGAGGGCAGGCATGCCTGTTAGCAGGCTCAGGGAGATATTTGCACATGACTCACTCTGAGCTGATCTTGCAGGCAAATGAGCGCTGGATAGGCCATTCATGATGGGCACGTCATTCATGAAACGCCCCGCCATGTTTCGTCGGCGGGTGTTTCATGAAAGGGTCTCAGTAGCTGTGATGCGCCAATGCGAATGTATTACTTTCCTCGGTGACCTTAAAGCGACCTACCATGCTGGCCATGTCGCCTGCTTGGTCATCCAGTGAGCGGCTCGCTGTGGCGACCTGCTCGACCAGCGCAGCATTCTGCTGAGTGACTTCTTCCAACTGGGTTAACGCCTGATTAATTTGCTCAATGCCTGATGACTGTTCGGTGGTTGCTGCGGATATTTCTGACACCAAAGCAGCCGTATGCTGAGCGCGTTCTGCAATGTTTTTTAGCGTATCGCTTGTTGAGGTAACAAGCTCTTCCCCGTCTTCTATACTTTTAACGTTATTATCGATCAGCTTTCGAATCTGCTTGGCTTCTTCTGCACTTCGGCTTGCCAGGTTACGTACCTCTGAGGCTACCACTGCAAATCCACGCCCTTGCTCCCCGGCTCTTGCGGCTTCTACGGAGGCATTCAAGGCAAGGATATTGGTCTGGAAAGCGATGTTATCGATGGCTTCTACTATCGCGGTGACTTGCTGATTGGCTTCATGGATCTGCTCCATCGCCATACGCGCCCGTTCGGCTATATCGTTAGCGGAATTTGCCTGGCTTGCCATGTCCTGTGTAGAACGACGTGCTTCCTGAGCCGTATCTGCACTTTGCTTCACGGTGGCCGTAATCTGCTCCATGCTGGATGCCGTTTCCACAAGCGACGCAGATTGCTCTTCGGTGCGCTGGGCAAGGTCTGCATTCCCCTTGGCAATCTCCTTGCTGGCAACTTCGACAGACTGAGCACCCTGCTTGATGCTGGCCACCAGCTCTTCCGTTTTAGCCGTTGATTCGTTGAACGTCTGATAAAGCTGTGACAACTCATCGCTTCCTGGAATCGCCAAGCGCTGAGTCAGGTCCCCTCCACGTGCCTGGATGTTTTCAAGCGCTATTTTTAGCGGGCGTACAATACTGCGGACAATGAGCACAGAAAGCAGAACCGCTAACAGAGCCGCCGCTAAGGAGCACGCCAGATAATACGCCAGCTCGCTGACCGCGTTGTCACGCAAGCTCTGGGCTGTTTCAAGCAGAAGATCGGCCGCTTCTCGTCCTACTTCCGCCTGGCTGTCAATCAGCATGGTTTGTTGGTCAAACCACTGCTGGTGATTGATATTGAAATCTCCAGCCGTGCCTTGCTCCACCGCGGTACGTCGCATGTCAGCAAGCGTTTTAGCAAGATCACTTTCCAGTATAGCTGCCAGCTCGCTCTGCAGGCTGGCATTGGAAAGCTGATTAAACGTTTTAAGGTATGCTTCTGATCGGCCTGTGATCGACAGCAAATTGGCGAACGCGGTAGAAGACATGGCGTCTGCACTAAAAGCGGTTGTTAACATGGCCCGCTCAATACCCGCTAGTTCTTTTATATTTAACAAATTGTAATAAGCGTTGAGCTGTCGAACAATTTCCCCGCGCTCAACGCTAAAGGTAAGTTGGCTGACAATGTTGATTAAAAAATCATTAATGTCCGTATAATAACGGTTGGATTGCTCGCCTGGTATTTCCAGCCTGTCGGCGCGCAAACGGAGTGTGTTTATCTCATGCAAAATTTGTTTAGCTTGAACTACCTGCTCTTGAACGCTTGTGTCATCTTCAGAAAAGATAAGGTTTTCGGTATAAAGATTGAACTTCTCAATCTGTCCGTCGGTCACCTTGCGCTGGCTAGGCAGCTCAGTGCGAAAGTTTTGCCCGCGGCTGCCTAAAAAGGCGGCTGTCATACCACGCTCGCGCTGAAGTTCATGAACCAGGTCACCGGCATACTGGCTCAGTACCGTCATCTCCTGAAGATGATTCATTTCAGACACAATCGCTTTACGTTCTAAAATACCTGACACTGCTAGCCAGGTCATGGCTAGCAATGGCAAGGCGAGAACCAGAATAAACTTACGGCCTATAGTAATACGGTGTAATACCTTCAGCATTATGTTTTCTCACATGAAAAGGATAATTTATGACAACGACGTTGAAAAGCTGACCATAACCTGCGCGTGTGACTGTGCATTAGTGGCTTGCTTACTTTTATCGGCAATGAGAGTTATAGCTAAAGCCATGAGGGGAGAAGATGATTTTAGGCTTGATCTAAGTCAAATTTAGTTAAAAATCAGACTTGTCTATCTTGACGGTAAGTTTTTATGACTTTTTTGAAGCTCTA